>JBLHTV010000022.1:0-18736 GCA_047627755.1 Lentimonas sp.
TCACCCTAGCGGCTCGCGCTGGTGGCGGCGACCCTTCGATGAATCCACGCTTGCGCACCGTGGTCGCGAAGGCGAAAGAGGCGAATATGCCTAATGATAATGTCGAGCGTGCGATTAAAAAAGGCACCGGTGAATTGCCAGGCGTCGTTTACGAAGAAATCGTCTACGAGGGCTATGCGCCGAGTGGTGTGGGGCTGATTGTCGAGATTACCACTGATAATAAAAATCGTTCTGCCTCTGAAGTTCGCAGTTCAATGACTAAGAATGGCGGCAACCTTGCTGGGATCGGAGCGGTTTCGTTTCAGTTTGATCACGTCGGCCAGTTCATTATCGATGCGAAGCAGACCGATGAAGAAACGCTGATGAATGTAGCGCTCGAAGCGGGCGCAGAGGACGTCAAGAACGAAGGCGACCACTTCGAGGTGATTTGCCCGATGGCTGCGTATGATGCGGTTTCACAGGCCTTGAGCTCCAATGGGATCGAATCAGAACAGTCGGATTTGGTTTATTTGCCCAACATTACGGTGCCGATCAGTGACAAGGAGACTGCCCGTAAAGTGCTGCATTTGATTGAGATTTTGGATGCTCTGGAGGATGTTAGAGCTGTTCATTCTAATCTGGATCTCGCCGATGGTGTGCTCGATGACGGAGAATAACAATTTCTAGTGCTTTTAAAAAGCTCTTGCCAAATCCATTAGAGCTTTGCAGCTTTAAATTCTTAAACAATGAACCCCAAAATAAATATGCGTTGTAAAATCCTCACTCTTCTTTCTCTTGCCGTTGCGGCACTCGTATTCACTGGCTGTGATGGTGGTAAAGCACAAATGGGTTCAGAGGAAACAAATGTTCTTGGCTTGTATAAAAATGAGCAGCAAAGCTACTCGCCAACTTCACCGAATTCGTTCGTTGTCAAATCCGATGAACTCTACACTCGCAAAAATTTTTCTGGTGATAAGACCACGCTTCTCTGGGGCTTGATTACGATCGAAGACTACTAGGCCGTATCGGTTTAAATATTTCTGAAAGCCGCTTCCATTTGGGAGCGGCTTTTTTCTTGGCAATCGCGCTTTCCTGCCACGGGATGTTGTTTAATTTATGCCGCACAATGTCGCTTACTTTCTGGCTGAACAAGCTGCTCAACATCCTGATGCAGCTGCAGTGCGTGCGCCTGTCGGGCGTGAGTCAGGTGGCGCGATCCGTTATGTCGAGCGTAGTTTCTCGCAGCTGGATGCGGAGGCATCTGCGACGGCGCATTACTTTGCTGCACGTGGCATTGAGCGAGGCACGCGTGTGTTGTTGATGGTCAAGCCGGGCTTGGATTTGATTCGTATCGTGTTTGCGCTGTTTCGTATGGGAGCCGTGCCGATCGTGATTGATCCAGGCATGGGTTTGAAGCGCTTCTTGCGTTGCGTGCGGCACTCGCAGCCGGATGCCGTGGTTGGCATTCCTGCCGCGATTTGGGTGGCGCGGCTGTTTCGCCCGAGTTTTCGTGGGGTGTCGGTGAAGCTCTCAGTCGGCTCTGGTTTTGAGAAAACAATCGCTCAATATGACGCGCAGGGAAGTTTTCCAGTAGTGGACTCTGCTGAGGACGAATTGGCGGCGGTCTTGTTTACCTCTGGCTCGACGGGACCAGCCAAGGGGGTGCGCTACGCGCACGGCATGTTTGTGGCTCAGGTGGACGCGATTCGTGCGCAGTATGGCATTGCGCCTGGCGAAGTGGATCTGCCGATGTTGCCCGTGTTTGCTTTGTTTAATCCGGCGCTGGGGATGTGCACCGTGGTGCCAGAGATGAATCCGAGTCGCCCTGCGACCGTTGATCCAGAAAAAATCGTGCGGGCGATTCAGCAGAATTCGGTGACCAACAGTTTTGGTTCGCCCGCATTGTGGACCAAAATTGCGCGTTATTGTGAGGCGCATGCAGTGACGCTGCCGAGTGTGCGACGTATTTTGATGGCGGGCGCACCGGTGCCGCCAGCGCTGATGCGGCAGATGGAAGCGATCATTCCGAACGGCGAGATTCATACCCCGTATGGGGCCACTGAGGCTCTGCCTGTGAGCTCGATCGCCTCGACGGAGGTGTTGAGCGAGACTGCCGTGCGCACCGCGCTAGGAGACGGAACTTGCGTGGGCAAACCATTGCCAGGTGTGGATGTGCGAATTATCGAGCCAGTTGATGGGCCGATTTTGACCTTTGCTGAAATCGTGGAGCTACCAGTCGGAGCGATTGGCGAAATCATCGTGCGCGGCCCGTCGGTCACACGCAGCTACGACAAGCGCGCAGATGCGGACGCAGATTCGAAGATCGCCGATGGTGAGCGGCATTGGCACCGTATGGGCGACCTCGGTTGGATTGGCAAAGCCGGGCGTCTGTGGTTTTGTGGCCGTAAGATCGAGCACGTGCAGACTGCCGAAGGGCCGCTCTATACAGACTGTTGCGAGGCGATTTTTAATGCACACCCGCAAGTGTTTCGCTCGGCGTTGATTGATATCGGCGGTGGACGTCCCGCGATGGTAATCGAGCCGGAGACGGGCGTATTCCCGGTGGGCGATTCGGCGCGGGCAGAGTTCATCGAGAGCCTGCGTAAGATCGCGCAGCACCATGCGATGACGAGTGGCATTGATGCGTTCTATTTTGAGAAATCGTTTCCCGTGGATGTGCGGCATAATGCGAAGATTCACCGTTTGTCGCTTGCGAGGAAGTTCGCAGGCACGTAGGTCTGACCGTGTATGAAGATTTTAGTGACAGGTGGCGGTGGCTTTGTGGGTAGCCATGTGATTGAGCGCTTATTGGCGCGTGGCTACGCAGTGCGCTCGATTGGTCGCTCGTCGCAACCACAGTTGGAGGCGCAAGGCGTGCAGGTCGTCTGTGGTGATCTCGCGGATGCATCGGCAGTGTCGGCGGCATGCGAGGGCGTGGATGCAGTGTTTCATGTGGCGGCGCGTGCGGGCGTCTGGGGCAGCTGGGACAGTTATTATCAGCCGAATGTGATTGGCACGCGTAATGTGGTGGCGGCTTGCCAGCAGCAGGGCGTCGGGCGTTTGATTTATACCAGCACACCGAGTGTGGTGTTTAATGGTCAGCCGATCCGTGGCGGTGATGAGTCGCTGCCGTACGGCAAAAATTGGCTGTGTCACTACGCGCATACCAAGGCGATTGCCGAGGAAGAGGCGTTGGCTTCGAATTCGGAGTCTTTGAAGATTGTGGCATTGCGACCGCATCTGATCTTCGGGCCAGGCGATCCACATCTTTTGCCGCGCGTAATTGCGAGTGTGCAAGCGGGTCGTCTGAAAATTGTGGGTGATGGGCGCAGTCGCGTGGATGTGTCGTATGTGGGCAATGTGGCCGACGCGCATTTGAATGCGTTCGATGCCTTAACGGCAGGTACGGGCGCAGGGCAGGCATATTTTATTTCGCAAGGAGAGTCGGTCGAGCTGTGGCCGTGGGTGAATTCGATTTTGGAGGGCTTAGACCATGCGCCGTTGACGACCAAAATTCCATTACCTGCGGCGTATGCTGTGGGTGCTCTGTGTGAAGGGCTGTGGAAAGTGCTCGGCCGCCGAGATGAGCCGCCTATCACTCGTTTTGTCGCGGTGGAGTTGGCTAAAGATCACTATTTCGACATCAGTGCAGCACGGCGAGAGTTAGGCTATTTGGCTCACACGCCGATGGCAGAGGCGCTGAATCAGACGATATTGGACTTGAAGAGGCGTGGTTTTTAAATGCTATATCGCCTATAATCTTTACTGACGAGCGAGATGCTGATCCGTGGATTGATGGGGTGAGTCTTTATGATTTAATCGAGCAGATGTTAAACTTAAAGTCGTGACTTCCTGCGGGGAGACTTCCCCCGAGCGTCAGCCAAGCTTGAGCCTATGTCGATCAATACCAAGGCGGGTCGCCCTCGCACCTAAATCTGGTAAGTGCGCTGCCGTTTTGCTTCGTATAGGCAGACCGCTGCGGCTGCGGCGACATTGAGCGAGTCGGCCCTGCCGGCCATCGAGATACGGATGCGCTCGTTTGTATGGCTCAGCCAAAAGTCGGTTAGGCCATCGCTTTCGCTGCCGAAGAACAGTGCGGTAGGCTTTTTGAAGTCGATGTCCCAATGCAGGCTTTTAGTGTCGGGAGTGGTGGCGACAGTTTGAATCTGATGTTTCGTGAGCCATTCTGACAGGTAAGCTTGCTCGGTGTAGACGATTGGCAGTGCAAAGACTAGGCCTTGGGAAGAACGGATTGCGTTGGGATTGTAGAGGTCGAGTACGCAGTCCACGAGGATTACCGCATCTGCGCCGGCACCGTCAGCACTGCGAAGGATTGCGCCAAGATTTCCAGGTTTCTCGATGCCTTCAAGTACCAGTAGTAGCGGCGCTGCAGGCAGCTCGAGTTCTTGGATCGAGTGACTTTGCTGTTTGGCGATCGCGATAATGCCGTCGGGTCCTTCACGATAGGCAGCTTTACTGAAGGCGTCTTGGCTCATGCGCACCAGCGGTGGGCCATCATTCTCGCAGGTCTCGGCAATAAAGGTTTCGTGCTGAGCGGAGGGGAAGCATTCAGGACAGTAGTAAATGGTTTCGACCTCATAGCCGGAGCCCATGGCGTGACCGAGCTCGCGCAGGCCTTCGACCAGAAAGCGTTCTTGGCGGTCGCGGTGCTTGCGTTCGCGAAGCTTGACGAGATTTTTTACTTGATCGTTTTGGCGGCTCTGAATGTAGGCGTCTTCCATATTATTGAACTCAATAAGGGCAGAAAGTTGTTCGATTGGAAGCTTGTTATGGATTTTAAGGTTGCAGGATGCGGCTGCATTGGGGAGGGGATTAGAATGCAACCACCGAAAAATTTTGTAGCAAAGCCTTTTGAGTATCATCAAGAGGTCGAAGTGACCGTTGAGAGTTTGACTAATTTGGGCATGGGCGTCGCTCGTGTGGATGGCTGGGTGGTGATGGTGCCATTCGTGATTCCCGGTGAGCGGGTGAAGGCGCGCATCTATCGTAACTTTCAAAATTATTCGGATGCAGATCTGGTTGAAGTGCTTGAAGCGTCGCCGGATCGTGTCGATCCACGTTGCCCGCTGTATCAAAGATGTGGTGGTTGCCAGTATCAACATATGACCTATGCGCGTCAGCTAAAGGAGAAGACTCAGCACGTTGAGGAGTTGATGCAAAAGCTCGGAGGGATCGACCATCCTGTGCAGTTGTCGCACGGTTCGCCGAAGGAATATAATTATCGTTCCAAGATCACGCCGCATTATGAGCGTCCGGCCAAGGATGGCTCGCAGCCGATTGGATTTTTGCAATATGGCCGCCGCAACCAGATTCTCGATGTCGAGCAGTGCCCGATAGCGACTGAAGCGATCAACGCCGCACTGCCGGAAGCACGCGAAGATGCGCGCCTCTCGGGTGGCAGGAAGCGCCGTCAGCGTGGTGGCACGATACTGATGCGCGATGTGCTCGAAGGTGTGGTGACTGATCCGCAAGCGATCGTCTCCGAGCGTATCGGTAATCATACATTTCAGTTCAAGGCTGGAGAGTTTTTCCAAAATAATCCTTTCATCCTGCCTGAACTGGTCGAGCACGTGGCGCGTGAAGCATCGCTGCTTGGTGCACGCTACTTGGTGGATGCGTACTGCGGCGTCGGCTTGTTTACGCTCTCGACGTCAAAATCATTTGAACTGTCCGCGGGTGTTGAAATCAGCGAGCCAGCAGTGCGTTGGGCGCAGGCGAATGCGACGATTAGTAATATTAAAAATGTGCGCTTCGTAATCGGTAAGGCCGAGGCGATCTTTAATGGCCTGAAGTTCCCTGCTGAACAGACTGCGGTGGTGATCGATCCGCCGCGTAAGGGCTGCGATTCGAGCTTCCGTCAGCAATTAATGCAGTTTCGACCGCAGCGGATCGTCTATGTGTCCTGCGATCCGGCCACGCAGGCGCGTGATTTAAAGGAGTTCGTCGAGGCAGGCTACGACATCACTCTCATCCAGCCTTTCGATTTATTTCCGCATACGCGGCATATCGAGAATGTCGTGTCGTTGACACTTTCTTCGCGCCCACCATTGGTAGCGGCTCCTGAAGCCGAACAAGAATCGGCAGGCGAAATCGAAAATTAGAGTTGACGCGACCACTTTGAGGGGCATGTTTAGCCTCTTTTCCCTGAAACCGAATTTAATTTTTTTATGTCAATCGAAGTAAAAGTCCGTAAAGGCGAGCCCATTGAACGTGCGCTCCGCCGCCTTAAGAAACGCCTCGACCGCGAGGGTACCATTCACACCATTCGTGCGAATCGTTATTTCGTAAAGCCTGCTCAGGTGAAGCGTCGTAAGCGTAAGGAATTAGATTTTAATAATATGCTTCGCGTTCGTTACTCGAACATGTAAGTTTATTAGTGCGGGTGCTACAAGCGCTTGCTCTTGATTGAGTCCCGGGCCCGTGCAATGCGTGTCGGGACTTTTTTTTGCCCATTTTTGCCATGAGTGATATTTTTGATCGTTTATCTCTATCTACCTGCTGGTGTTCCGCGCGGCATACGGATGGCTATGAAATGATCGAAGAGATGGTGGCGCTAGGGTTTAAGCAGATTGAACTGAGCCATGGTATCCGTATTTCGCTGGTGCCAGGGATTCTTCAAGCGGTAGAAGAAGGACTGGTTAAGATTTCTTCGTTGCATAACTTTTGTCCATTGCCGAATAGCGTGCAGCACGCGGCGCCGAATCTCTATCAGCCATCGACTGTTGATAAGCGGGAGATGCGGTTGTGGGATCAATACACCAAGCAGACGCTTGATTTTGCGGTTAGGGTCGGGGCAGATCGGATTGTGATGCACTCTGGCAGCACTTGGTATTTCTTTGAGTCTCCAGAGCGGAAGATTGAGAAGTGGATCGAAGCAGCGGATCTTAAGGCCTGCGATTTGTTGGGAAATAAAGCCTTCGAGGCACGTCGTGATCGTGCGATGAAGCGCATTCGAAAGGCTTCAAAGAGCTCAATGCCGCGTATTGTGCGACGTTATGAGCGCGCGATTCCTTGGGCGAAGGAGCGTGGGTTAAAATTGTGCTTAGAAAATCGCGAAGGAATGGAAGAGATGCCGATCGACGCGGAGTATGCGGATTTCCTCAAAGAACTAACCGAGCCGGAGCATATTGGCTATTGGCATGATACCGGTCATGCCCAGATCAAGCACCAGCACGGACTGCTCGATCATCGTGAACATTTGGCTGCGATGGCGGATCGGTTGACGGGATTTCATTTACATGATGTGTCGGATCGAGGGCTCGACCATCAGGTGCCGGGCACGGGCACGATTGATTTTAAGATGATTGCCGAGTTTGTCCGCCCAGAGCACACGCTGGTACTCGAACTCAGTCCGCGATTGACCACGGAAGAAGTGCTAGCTTCGCGTGATTATATTGGTGGCATCTTGGCTTAGCCTGGGCGCCGTTTTCTGGTGCGACTGTTCAATGGCAGTTATTAGGGAAAGACTCAGGATACTGAAACAGACTACAGTTTTTTATTTCTGTCGCAGGTGCTGCTACTCTGAATCGGGCCTGCGCTGATAGTGAGGGCGGTGTCCTTACTATTAAAATGCCGAAGAAGGGTGCGTCTAAGTCGCGTCCATTTTGGCGTGAGTTGACGAAGAGGGGGGTGTCGCCTAAACTCACGTTTAAACGTGGGTGTGATGAAGTGCCCTGAGTTTGGTGGACGCGAGATTCTTGATCTGACACTGCCTAAAGCTAATGCCTGCAATGTGCGTAAGATTAATACCAATTGATGCCTTCACTCTACTCCGATATTGTGGAGGATCTGATCTGCAAGTACTATTCAGGCAGCAGCGAAACTCCTTCCTGAGCTTTTTCACCTATAGGGCCGATCGGGGTCAGACTCTCGAAGAATAGGGATTTGCGAGATTCGGGCAATTTCGGGCCTTCTCATCGATTAAGAGGGCAAATTCGTGGGGGAAGGCAGAGTACTTGCCACGATGGGGTACTCGCCATTTTTTTTGGGGAACTAAGGATGCAAATTTAATGGCCTCAGTTAAACTTTAATTGATGTGCTCGGATAAAACTGGCGAAATTCCTGCTTGAGAGGGAATGGCGCGACTGAAAGCAATCCTTTCCTTAGTTCATTCATATCGCAGCCGACAGCGCCGTTTAGTGGAACTGAATTGAAGCAGACTTCGATCGATTCCATGTTTAAGAGATCTGAATCAATTTCAACAGGTGTGTAGTTTGGGATTTCAACAGATGAAAAATAGTCCCAAAATTTGATATCATCTCCGGCTAAGGGAATTGATTTGATTGAAGCCCAAGCTGCATTGATTCCGTAGGTGTGCGCCACTATGATACCATGTAGCGAAGTCGAAATAATCCTGTCACATGCACAAATTCTTTCAGTTACTTCATGTAGTTCATCAAGCAGACTGATTAAAATAAAATCTGCTGTGTTTGGCAAAATCTGCTGAATGACATGTGTGTGCCAATGGTGTGCGACAATACCAATTCGATATTTTTTCGCTACTTGCGGTTTCAGCACTAACGGCATGAGTATCGCTGGGTCTCCCACAATATTTGGAGCAGCATAGCCGCATTCTTTTAAACGTTCGATAGTGTAATGCCCCCTCACTGCCAGGAAATTTGCATTAGGGATTGGGTCGCTCTTAGCCAGAATTCCGCTGCCCCAGACTTGGCGATCGCCGCCTCCGCCCCAAGAAATAATACTGCCAACAGCCACTACATACGGTTGGCGACTACAGAAAAATCGCAAAGCGATCACTAAGTCCTTCATTGAATTCTTAGATTTCAAAACACCTAAAAAGACACTCGCCAGCAGTTTGATGCCACCTCTCGGTGCAGGAAGGCCTTTAACTTTGCTTTCGGTTAGATTGGAGATGACGAATTCCGAAAGTTCATCACCGTAGTTTCCAAAGGTACTGTCTTTTTTCTGAAACCAATATAACCAAATAGTGTTTTTCATCGAATCAGTAACTATATTGGCGGCTTGAAGAAAACAACTGAAAAACTAGTGAAGCCGTTTCCCTGCCATCTAACATTCACAGGTAATCAAGTAGGACTTCCATTATCGGGACTCCAAGGCGCAGGCGTCTGCGAAAATACGCATAAGCACCTATTTTTAGCTGTAATCAGAAAACCAAACGATCTATATTCGGTCCAGCCCAGAATTAACACCGAAATCGGCGAGCCATCCACCTTTTGAAAAAACGCGCTGAAAAAATGCCTCAAATGGGACGGGCTCTAAAATAGCCCCATCGACTCCGTTTTCAAAAGCGAAGCCACATAGCTTCGAGACTCCGTTTCGGGTTTTCCGATGACCAAAAAAAGTGAAGCCATGGTATAAGGAGAATTGAGGCATCAGGCGAATGGTTTCTAGGGTGGCTCTGTTCGGGCTGCCCTTTTTTTGACCAGTCTCTGGTGGTGCGCTTTGACGGGTTGTTTTTAACTGAAAATGCCAGCTTTACGCTTGCTTTGCACTGGGGGGATCGTTTTCCTCTTCGCTTTCCTGATTCAGTAGATCAGGGAGGAGTGAGGCCTTTGGCTTCATTTTATTCAAAATAAACCAATCAATAATAACATAAGAAACCTTCATTTCTCCCCGGGACTTATCCTAGGGCTTTGAACTATATATCATGGATGTAACACCAAAAGACCTTTTCGACGCAGGCGTTCACTTCGGCCACCAGCTTCGCCGCTGGAATCCAAAGTCGAAGCCATACGTTTACGCAAACATCAACGGTATCTCTATCATCGATTTGGAGCAGACTCACGCGCTCCTTGAAAAAGCATATGCTTTCATCGAAGAGACCGTTGCTTCCGGTAAAGAAATCCTCTTCATCGGCACTAAGAGCCAAGCGCAAGAAATCATGCGTGAAGCTGCGACTGCTTGCCAAATGCCTTTCTGCGTCAATCGCTGGATGGGTGGAGGCCTCACCAATTTCACAACCATCAAAACTTCGCTCGGTAAATACCGCAAGTTCTTGCAGATGGATACAGATGGCGGTCTCGAAAAACTTCCAGGTAAGGAAGAGGCAGCTGTTCGCCGCCAAATGAGCCGTATGAACCGCAACTTCGAAGGTATGCTCAACGTGGGCGAACTTCCAGCGGCAATCTTCATCGTTGATACTAAGAACGAAGAAATCGCAGTTGCTGAAGCACGTCGCCTCGGCATCCCAGTGATCGGTCTGGTGGATACAAACTCTGACCCAACAATCCTCGACTACCCGATCCCGGGTAATGACGACGCTGTTAAGTCCATCCGTATCATTGTGGAAACTGTTCTCGAAGCCGCGCAAAACGGTCTCGCTCAACGTGAAGCTAAGAAGGTGCAAAAGAGCGCTCCTTTGGTTCGTGAGCAAACATTCGAGCAGCAAGAAGACGTCGATGTGACACTTCCAGCTGGTTATGGCGAAGACGAAGCAAAGCCTGCTGCTGAGTAATCAGTTTCAGACGAAACGTCTCAATTTTACACAGAATTAAAAGCTAAAATATAGAAACATGAGTGTTCAAATTACAGCAAAGATGGTTGGCGAACTGCGCGGAAGCACAGGCGCCGGACTAATGAACTGCAAAAAAGCATTAGTAGAAACACAAGGCGACTTCGAAAAAGCTGCAGATCTCCTTCGTAAGAAGGGTGAAGCGACTGCTGCGAAGAAGGCTGGTCGTGATGCAAGCGAAGGCTTGATCGAGACTTACATCCACCTTGGTGGAAAGGTCGGCGTCATGGTCGAAGTAAACTGCGAAAGCGATTTCGTTGCTAAAACGGATGACTTCAAGCGGCTCATTCGCGACATCGCGATGCACATCGCTGCGGTTAACCCAGCTTGTATCTCTCGTGATGACATCGATCCCGCGATCGTTGCCGCTGAGCGTAAGGTTGCTGAAGAGCAAGCCGAAGGTAAGCCAGAGCGAGCAATCGCTAGTATTGTTGAAGGTAAGCTCAATAAGTTCCTCGCTGAGTCTTGCCTACTTGAGCAAGCTTATGTGAAGAACCCTGATCAAACTGTTCAGCAATTGCTCACTGAGATGATCGCCAAGATGGGCGAAAACATGGTGATTAAGCGTTTCGCTCGTTTCGAGGTCGGCGCATAAAACGTCTTCGCTTTATAACATTTCAAAAAGCTCTTCGTTCTTTGAGCGAAGGGCTTTTTTGTGCCTTGTAGTTGGCAGTGTCTTGCTCGGCTAATGATAGATTTAGTCATGGCGCTCGGCGCCGTGTCATATCATTTCAGAGATCTGTTGCTCTGGAGGGAAACGCCCCCGTCGTTTCCACCACTACGCATGGAAATGACGGAGCATTGGTCTTTTTGTCGCTCCGCTCGGAACTCTCCATTTTACTGCCCCACCAGCCGACCCAGCACCGTCTGCAGCGTGGGTCGTATATGATCCGCCAATGCCTGGTTCGCATACGCCACCCAGTTCACGGCACTCGTCGTATCGAGTGGACAATTCAGCGGGCTACCATCTGGGTGTTCGACGATGCAGCCCGCCTCTTGGAGAATGAGCGCACAGCATACATCATAAGGATGGGCGCTGAGGTTTTCCTGAATGTCTAGCACGCGAAACACGAGCGGCCGAATGTCTGCAACAAAGCGATCATGCCCACTTAATATTTCGTAGAATTGTCCGCCGGTAGAGATGTATTGATCATTAAATACCAGTGGTGTGCCGTCGCTCGATTCACCGTATAGTTGATCCCATAGGAGTTCTTCAATTTGCGAAAGTAGGGTGCTGCCCGCAGGGAAAAAGCGGCAGATTGTGCCGAAAGCGTGGCGCACGTCGCTGGCTTGGCTCGGTTGTAGTTCGACGGGAGATGGTTTAAAGTCGTTGCGGATGTCGAAGGCTGAGGCGTGCATGCCGCCGCCGCGTGTCGCGCTGAGTTGATCGGCGCGCCATTGGCGAGTGGTGGGAATCTCGGTCATCGCGCTCACTTCGATGTCGGCGAGTGTATTTTCGGCGCCGCGCTGTGGGGCGATGCCCATCAGAATCCAAGCTGCGCGCTTGTCATACATGATGCCGCGCGTGCCATCGATCGGATCAATGATACACTTGAGTGTAGTGTCTTCGATTTTAGTGCCCAACGGAAAGCAAAGCGTGTGCGCATCATCCAGCCCTTCCATAATAATCTGCACCGGCCATTCGGTGGTCCAGTTATCCTCAAGCCATTTGAAAATCGCTTGATCCGCAATGGTATCGATTGCGTAGATCACATCTGCCGCCGTCTCTTCAGTGATCGCAGCCAGTTGGTCGGTGGTGCAGTTCGCACGTTCCTTGAGGATGGCTTCAAGGGTCGCACGCTGCAGCGCACACAGCGATTGGCGAAGAGCTTCTTTGTCGGCAGCAGAAAGTGTCATGGATGTAAATAGATCATGTTATCGCGCGCGCGTCTAAACCATTTCAGCTTCTATAGAGGCTTTGTTTGTTGAACACCTCACCTGCGAAAATGGCTACAAACCCACATTTCGGTCTTCGCCAGCAGAACCGCTGCGGCGAGGCGTCTTCTTGTCTTGCCAAATACACGCAACGCGCAAGCTTAGCGGCATGGCAGATAGATATGTAGTGATTATGGCTGGTGGCCGCGGTGAACGTTTTTGGCCCGAGAGCCGTCTGGCTTGTCCAAAGCAGTTGTTGCCGATTGTCGGCGACAAGGCGATGCTGGCGCAAACCATCGACCGCTTGGATGGCCTTGTGCCAGCCAAGGATGTCTTTGTAATCACCAATGTGGAGCAGCGCGCTGCGGTGCTCGAAGTGTGTCCCGAACTTGATCCCGCCAAAGTAATCGGCGAACCCGTCGGCCGTGATACTGCCGCCGCAGTTGGCCTCGCGACTATTTTGGTGGCGCGTGAAAATCCGAATGCATCGTTTGCGATGTTGCCGGCGGATGCCGTGATTCACGATGCCGAGGGCTTACGTTCAACTTTAGAAACGGCGTTTGCCGCTGCGCAGGCGAACCCTGTGCTGGCGACGGTCGGGATCACCGCCGCATTTCCTGCCACAGGCTATGGCTACATCCAACAGGCGGATGCGCTCGGTGAATTTGCCGGACGCGCTGTGTTTAATGTGAAACGCTTCGTTGAGAAACCTGACCTTGCGACCGCGCAGAGCTATCTCGATTCGGGTGACTACTTTTGGAACGCTGGTATGTTTGTGTGGTCCGTCGCGTCGATCACTGCAGAGCTCGCCAAGAATACGCCGTCGCTCTGGAGTGCCTTGCAAGCGATTGACACAGGTCTGGCTGCAGGCACCGCAATCGATCCGTTGCTTGAGGCGCACTATCCTAATTTAGAGAAGATCTCGGTGGACTATGCGATCATCGAAAAAGCTGAAAACGTGGTGATGGTGGAGTCCGGTTTTGATTGGGACGACGTCGGCGAATGGCCTGCTGTCGAGCGTCACTATCCGGCCGATGAGTCAGGCAATGTTGTGCGCGGCAGCGCACACATTCAAGACTCCAGTAACAATATTGTCTTTTCAAGGGACGATGGTCACCTCATCGCACTCCTTGGAGTCCAAGATTTGATCGTGGTGAAAACCGACGATGCGACACTCGTTTGCCATAAGGATCAGGCACAGGAGATTAAGACCTTAGTCCAGGCGATCGGCGCGAAGGAAGCGCTGAAGCACTTGATGTAATTTGAATTATCTAGGTATAGATTGGGGTGAGAAGCGGATCGGGCTCGCGCATGCAGACGATGTAGGCATCGCCGTGCCGCTACCAGCTGCCAAGGCCGCGACGAAAAAGGCGAGGCTTCAGCACATCGAGGAGATGATTAAGACGCGGCGCATTCATGAGATCATTTGTGGCTATCCGTTGAACATGGATGGCTCGGTTGGAACTAGGGCGAAGGAGGTCGATGTGTTTATTGGTGAAATCGAGAAGCGCTTTGGTTTGCCGGTCCACCGGATCGACGAGCGGCTTTCGAGCCACTCAGTGGAGCAGGGCTTGAAGCAGCAAAAGAAGAAACTTGATCGGCGTAGCGGAGAGATTGATTCCCGAGCAGCCGCATTAATCCTTCAGGATTTTATCGAAGAGCAAAACCTCAAAGCACCGATCCCGTTCTCGGATGAAGATGGTTTTTGAGTTGTCTGTTTCACGTTCGGTTTGATGTCTAATCTTCATGCTCGAGCCAGATCACTTGGATTGATATTATTGAAAAACGTGAAATTCCCTGAATTCCTGTCTTGACCCACTGGCGGGCGGGGGGGCATCTTACGCGCTTCGATAACGCGGGTATAGTTTAGAGGTAAAACATCTGCCTTCCACGCAGAGGTCGTCGGTTCGATTCCGTCTACCCGCACCATCGATAAACACTGGGATTGCCAATGCTTGACGGGGTGAGGAAGGATGCCCCATTAAAAGGCTCGTTCGCTTTTGTTCGGGGAACTTCGCTAAAACCCCCTCAATTTGGACAGACTTTTGGTCAGACCTTTAGTGTTCATGCGTAACATGACACGCGAAACAGGTGCTTGCGTAATGATAGTGGTTCACTAAAATATTGAGATAGATGGCCAATTCGTTTCCAAAAGCTAAAGCAGAGTCAGTTGTTGAGGACGACATTGCAGTCGGTAGAGAGGAAATTTGTATTTAGCTCGGCGATTAAACCGCCAGGGCCAATTAAATCCTCAGGAATCTGAAAATCTTCTAGTAGCTGATCGAGCAACTCGTTCGTTACTTTATTTTTCACAGGATGTTCGCGTTTCTTATTAGTAGAACATCAGCTTTTTCAATTTACACAAAATTCCTTACACTTTCCGGTGTTTTTTTATTTACATAGTTTTTACGTTTCCCTCATATAGCGGTGTGATGCATATTTTAGTAATATGATCGGAAACCGCTCTCAAGGCCTCAGGATGTTGAGCCACTCATTTGTAGTGCTTTACATGTTTGCGCTCTTTTCTCTAATGCACCTCATTGGTGTCTTTAGTTACGGCTATATGGTGTTTGAGTTGGTTAATTTTCCGCTCTACTATCTGGGTCTTTTATTGGCGGGTCTTTTGTCCTATGGTTCGAAGGCGGTAAAGGTGCAGAGCGATCAAAAATCCTTTCGCTGGGTGCGGGCGATCCGACAGTCCAATGCGCGGACTACCGTGCTGGCTTTACTTCTTTTTGCTATCATTCTCACGACTGAAGACAAAGAAATGAGCCGCCTGTTCATCGGCTCTTTCATCGGCTCTTTCCTCGGTATTTTTTGGCTGACGGTCATCCCGATCAATCGCTATATTCCTGTCTGGATCGCTGGGTTTGCTTTTAGCGGGGAAAATTCCATCCGGACCATATTCCTCGGCAGCGAAAAGTCCGCCCGTAGACTGGAGAATTGGGCTAAGCGCCAGCCGTTTTTTGGGGTCGATGTGTTGGGACTGGTGACGTATGAGCTCGTCACCGATTCGAAGCTCAAAATGCCGATCATCGGCGAGTTTATGGAACTCTCCGAAATAATCGAAGGTCAAAAAGTTGATCAAGTGGTCCTGCTGGAAACACGCAACTCTGATTGGTGGGTCGATTCTGTTGTCGATATTTGTGAAAAGACGGGCAGCCGCATCTTGATTTTCAATCCATGGGAAGCGTATTTTGATAAAATGCTCATCCCCGTCCATCAAGGTGGACATACCTTTTTCACCCTCCAACAGGAGCCTTTGGAAAACCCGTTGAACCGGTCCGCCAAAAGAGCACTCGACATTTGTATTTCGCTTCCGGTGGTGCTTTTCATCCTTCCGGTCCTTTGCCTCATTGTTAAAATCAAACATGCGCAGCAATCTCCCGGTGCCCTGTTTTATCGTCAAGATCGCTCGGGACGGCGCGGACGTAAGTTTTCCATCTACAAATTCCGCTCCATGCATGACAACGGAGTTGATCGCTCACGCGAAGGCGAGCAAGCGAAGGAGGCAGACGACCGGATATTCGCATTCGGCAAAACAATGCGCAGACTCAGTATCGATGAATTTCCACAATTCCTCAATGTGCTCAAGGGCGATATGAGTGTGATCGGACCGAGGCCACATCTGCTTCAGCACGACAGTGAGTTTAGTGAGCAGGTAAATGTTTATCGTAGCCGCCATTTCGTGAAGCCTGGCATTACGGGGCTCGCGCAGTGCCAGGGCTTCCGAGGGGAAATCACCGAGCTCAGTTTGATCGAGCAACGCGTTTACTATGACCTTGAATACATCAACCAATGGTCGTTCTGGCTCGATCTATGGATCATCGCCAAAACATTCCATGTAATAATCCATCCGCCGAAAACGGCTTACTAGAATCGGGGCTAATCACGCGGTGGCCTGTCGCGCCGGCCGAAGCCTCCGCGCATTTTCGAGTACTACTTTTTGTTCTGCGCTTAAATCGGATTGCTCCAGGTAAGTCGTAAAGCTTTCAATATCCGAATTCTTCCAAGTTGCGGCGACACGCTGCATTAAGCGCGTGCGCATCCCGTCATTGGAGATGGACTCGGCCCAGCCCATCGCATTTTAGGGATCTTCCTCTGCCGCGCGAAAGGTGTAGCTCGCTACCGCTCGAAGGTCACCGGCGACCAGCTCTGGAAGGGCGCTGTTCCTGACGCCATTCAGATCGCCGAACTATTAGTGCAGCGCTGTTTACTTGGATAGCCTATCTATCGTGTAATTACTATTTTAGCGTATTTGCAGGGGATCTTCGTATCTTTTGTAGTTGCAATCAATTAGGCCAGAGTATCAATCTTCGTTTGATATTTTCGACATGCTAATCAGTTCTACTTTATCCCTAAATACCCTCGAAGTTAATGTTTTAGCAAAGACTATGGATGCTACTAACGCCACTGAAACCAAGGCTGCGTTAAAAGAGTTAGATTTGCAGGGTCGAGAGCGAGCGATAATCAACAACGCAGGAGTCCAATTTATCGACAGCTCTGGCATTGGTGCCTTGTTGAGCTTTTACGAAAAAATGAATCAAAAACTCACTTTAAAGAGCCCGTTGCAGACAATGCTTAGTGTCTTGGAGTTACTGCGCCTTCATCGCATACTGGCGATTGAGCCTGAGTAAGCCATTTTTGAATGCAACCAGCTCTTTCATTGCCTGATTCGTTAGACGCATCGCTGCAGGCTCACTTTAAAAGAACCCGGGACTGGTTTACCAAGCCTGACTTGCCGTCTCCCGAAGCGGTGATTCTCGGAGGTGGTTACGGCCGCGGAGAAGGTGGTGTTGCCGTTGATGATGCAGGGAAGCCTTGTTTCTTTAATGACTTGGATTATTTCATCTTCACCGACCATCCAAAAGACCAGAGTTTGCTTGATGCCGTGCATCAATGGGAGCGGGATGAAAGTGCAATCCTAGGCATTGATGTTGAAGGCAAATGCTTGCCTAAATCTGATTTAAGTGCCACGCCCGGCTCTATGATGTTCTATGATTTAGTGACTGCTCACACGCAGGTGTTGGGGCCTGGTAATTATTTAGCAGAGTTTAAATCTTTGGCTCGTCCAGAGACGATTCAACCGATCGAAGCGACTCGCCTCTTATGGAATCGCGGTTCAGGTTTGTTTTTCGCAAGAGTTGATCTCATTGGGCGCAAAAATTTAGACCTAGTGCATCGCAATCAAGCCAAAGCAAAACTGGCCTTAGGCGATGCACTCTTAACGATCCGCGGCAAATACCGTCCTTATGTTGTCGAGCGCCAGTTGCTATTAAAGTCTGAGCCTGCAACTAACCCACGCATTGTGGCATTGCACGAAGAAGGTGCCGCTTTTAAACTCAAGCCAACAAAGGTTCCGTCATTGGAAAAGTTGGAATCAACCCAGGCAGAGTTAATTGAGATTTGGCAAACTTGCTTTCTCGCGATTGAAAGCCAGCGATTGAATTACGATTTTACTGATGCTGGATCTTATATTGAATATTCAAAGAAACTGTTTCCAGAGACCGCCACTTTCAAAAATTTCGCATTAGCGATTCGTGATCAAATGAAACGGGCCGGGCACTTGTCGCCGTGTTTTGATTACCCACGTGGTGCCCTTCAACGCGCTTTGCTGGCGTTGCTTTCAGACTCTGGGGATTTGTCGGCAGTTAAAAAAAGCTTCAATCGCTCACTTCCAAATTTATCTGCTGCAGCCGAACACTATACGAAATGGTGGATGCATTACAGTTAAGCAATTGCCGACATGTCCCACAAATCCCGAGCTTTTCTGTTTATGCCCTACATCCCCTTTCCTGTGGATCGGGGCACTTACCAACGTGTTTATCATCTCTTCGTTGAACTATCGAAAGCATTTGATGTGGATCTTGTTTGTTTACAGGAAGATTCCTCTCGCTCGATGGAGCCTTTTGTTTCCTGCACCAGTCGGCGACTGGCGATTCCATTCCAGAATGCTCCTTGGCAAAAGTTAATCCCGGACCGTTTACTGAACCCACTGCCGACCACAGTGCAGCATTGGCAAGTTGACGGTGTGGCCGGTGCGCTACGTGAGTTTGTCAAAGGGCAAAACTATGATCGAGTGATATTCATCGATCTGGTGCTTTGGCCCTACATCAAAGCACTCTTTCCGGAGCATCCTGCGATTGTGATGGATCGCAGTCGAGTGGATTGGCTGTTTCAAACTGAAGAATTGAAGACCTTGAAGTTGGGGCTTCGCGAACGTCTATTGCGCAAGGAGAATTTGCATAAAATCGCCAAGCTGGAGCGTGAAGCCTACGAGGCTGTCGCCGGGATGATTGTTTGCGGATTGGATGACCGTACATTCTTGCAGAATAAGCTGGGGAAGTCTGAGAAGGTGTTTGTCTTGGC
>JBLHTV010000023.1:0-18506 GCA_047627755.1 Lentimonas sp.
AGGCGCAACGCGAAGCGATGCCGGAAGACCTAGCCGAAGCGATGCCGCACCTTAGCCGTGTCGCCGAAGCTTTCGGTATTCCTGTACTCAAGATGGATGGCTACGAGGCCGACGACATTATCGGCACCCTCGCTCACCGTGCTGAGGCCGATGGCTTTGACGAAGTCTTCATGGTCACCCCAGATAAGGACTTTGGCCAACTTGTGACCGAAAAGATCAAAATGTATCGCCCCTCCCGCCAAGGTGATGGCGCAGAAATCTTAGGCATCGATGAGATCAAAACAAAGTGGGACATCATTCGCGTCGATCAAGTCATTGATATGCTCGGCCTCTGTGGCGACGTCTCCGACAACATCCCAGGCGTGCCTGGCATCGGCCCAAAGACGGCAGCCAAGCTCCTCGCAGCCTACGACAACGTCGACAACATCATCGCCCACGTCGACGAGCTGAAAGGCAAGCAACAAGAACGCGTGCGCGACAACGCCGAACAAGCCCGCCTCTCCAAAACGCTCGCCACCATTCAACTCGACGTGCCGATCGATGCCGATTGGGATAGCCTACGCCTCGACGCGCCGAGCAAAGACAAGCTCGTGCCACTGTTTGCCGAATTTGAATTTCGCACCCTAGCCAAGCGCATCTTCGGCAGTGAGTTCACCATCCAAGAAGCCAGCGCCGAGCTCGTGCTGATGAGTGAGGACGACGAGAAAACAAAGGCCAAGCAACCCGCCCCCGACAGTTCGGGCGATCTGCAACTCGATCTACTACCCGCAGTCACCTTTAAAAAATTCGCTGATATAAAGACTGACTACCGCATCGCCAATTCTGCTGACACACTCAAGCAACTGACCGACGAGCTCCGCAGCGCCGGCAGCTTCGCCTTTGATACTGAAACCACCGGGCTCAACCCACGTAGTGTCGATTTGGTCGGCATCTCATTTGCGACCAAAGCGCACAGCGGCTGGTTCGTGCCTGTTTCGAGTGACAACTCAGCCACCGTTTTCGAAGCACTGCGCCCTGTATTCAGTAACAGCAACCTGGCCAAGATCGGCCATAACTTGAAGTTCGACCTATCAATTCTAGCCGAGCAAGGCATCGACGTCGCCGGCAAATGCTACGACACCATGCTGGCACACGCATTGATCGATCCAGAGCAGCGCCACAACCTCGACACGCTGTCGGAAGACTTTCTGCAATACACCACCATCCGTTTCAGCGAACTCATTCCCGAGGTAAAGAAGGGCCAGCCAATTAACTACTCTTCGGTCAAACCCCAAGCCCTTGCGGATTACGCGATCGAAGACGCCGACGTCACGCTGCAACTCTGGGGACTCTTTAAAGCGAAGCTCGAAGAGAGCGGCCAAGCCAAAGTCTTTTACGAGATCGAAACGCCTCTGCTCCCCGTGCTGGTCGCAATGGAGCGCGAAGGAATCTTGATGAACGAAGCGACGCTGGTCGAAACGGGCAAGTCACTCGAAGGCCACATTGAAACACTGCGCGACTCGATCAGCGCGGCGGCTGGACGTGAGTTCAACCTCAACTCTCCCAAGCAACTTGGCGAAATTCTGTTCGACGAGCTGAAGCTCGTTGAAAAACCAAAGAAGACCAAGACTGGCCAATACGCGACCAACGAACAAGTGCTCTCGTCGCTCGCGCCGAAGCACCCCATCGTCGCCAACATTCTCGAATACCGCCAGCTCACCAAACTCAAGAGCACTTACATCGACGCACTGCCGAACTCGATCGACCCAGTGAGTGGCCGCGTGCATACCAACTACGGCCAGGTGCAAACCTCGACCGGCCGCCTTTCCTCAAACGATCCCAACCTGCAAAACATTCCCGTGCGCAGCGCCCGAGGCCGCGAAATTCGCAAAGCCTTTATCGCACGCCCAGGCTGGAAACTACTCTCAGCCGACTACTCGCAAATCGAGCTACGCATCCTCGCCGCACTCACCGAAGATGAAGGCCTGCTCACCGCCTTTCGTGAAGGTCGCGACATTCACGCAGCAACTGCAGCGAAGATCTTTGAGGTTGAACTCGATGAGGTCACACGCGAGCAACGCAGCACTGCGAAGATGGTCAATTTCGGCATCCCTTACGGCATTTCCGCCTTCGGCCTGGCGCAACGCCTCGGCACCGTCTCGCGCACCGAAGCGCAGGAGATCATCAACAACTACTTCGCGCAGTTCCCTGGCATCCCAGGCTACATGTTGCGCATGCAAGAGAGCGCCAAAGCCAAGGGCTACGTCGAAACCATCACCGGACGTCGCCGTTATCTGCAGGACATAAACTCCAGAAACGGCACGATCCGTGCCGCTGCAGAGCGCAATGCGATCAACATGCCAATCCAAGGCACTGCGGCCGACATGATTAAAATCGCGATGGTGAACGTGCAAAACGCATTGGTCGCGCAAAAGCTCAACACTCGCATGCTCCTTCAGGTGCATGATGAATTGATCTTCGATCTCGATCCAAACGAAGAAGCCGCAGTGCGCACCCTCGTCACCGAAGGCATGAAACAGGCCCTTAATTTAAAATGCCCCATCGAGATAGACATCGGCCTCGGCAACAACTGGTTGGAAGCGCACTAGCCACAGCGCGTGAGATGTGATCAGCGAAGTCACACACTGGACACTAAAACTGAGTATTCAGCCCGAGGCCGAACCAACTCACATCGCCCAGATCCTCGCGTTCGACATCATCCTGCGCGATGCTGTGGGCCACATAGCCGACCAGCGCAGTGCTTTCGGTCAATCGATATTCGAGATCGACACTGATTTGCACGTGGTTCGGGCCATCGTGCGACTTACTGCGATAGCCATAATCAAATCCCTCGTGCACCGAAGGCACGAGCCACAACCGCTCATCAAAAAACGCCAACGGATAGGCCAGCGAGATTTCGACAAAGCTACCCTCAGCCTCAAACGAATACACACCGCTGACTCCTACAATGAAGCCACCGAGCACTTCGACTTCAGCCGCGATACTCAGCTCATCATCATTTTCCGAATCTGAAGCAAACTCTAGATGCGTGTAACCGACCTCAACTGCGACGTCTCCAAATTGAAATCCATAGGCGGCAAACAAATTCAGCTCCTCATAGCCTTCACTGTCGGCCACGCCAAGCCACGCACCAAAAGAGAATTCGTCCAACGAGCCAATTAACTCGCCCGAGAAAATCCCGCTATCATCGAGATCCTCGCGCCCGCTATCCATATAGCGACTCTCCCACATCGTGGTCGCCGTCCACTCGATCGCTGCGCTGCCCTCAGCCACAGCCAGCGGAGCCGCACATCCTGACACCCCAAGCCAAATTCCATATCGTAAAATACTACTATTATTAAACATCCAGACCTTACTAATCACTTATTTTGATAAATCAATTTATTTATTTTGATTAATCAAAGTTAAGGACTCTATTTCAGAATCAGGTCATACTTCCAGAGGCGATATACTGCTGCATAGCATTAGACTCGGAGCTAGCGAACCCGAATGAGTACACAAAATTAGCTTTCCTTTCTCAACAGAAAGAATGCTATCTATCTGGTGAACTTATCGATCCTATCCTGTGCGCCTAAATGCTACTCGACCCTGCGGCTTATTGAGGCAGCCAAACAACGGAATCATTCCGTTAAAGTTTTAAATACTACGCGCTTGACGCTCGGACTCGCTCACGGGGAACCGGACCTCTATTATCGTGGCTCGCAGATCGAAACGCCCGACGCCATTCTACCTCGCATCGGCACCTCGATCACGCGCTACGGCACGGCAGTGGTTCGCCAATTCGAGCAAATGGACATCTACACCCCGAACACATCGGCGGGCATCAGCAACTCACGCGACAAGCTGAGAAGTTTACAGATCCTCTCACGCCACGACATAGGCATTCCACGGACTGCTTACGTCAACGACAAACGAGACGTGCAAGAAGCCTTAGAACGCGTCGGTGGTGCGCCCGTGATTATCAAACTGCTCGAAGGCACTCAAGGTGTTGGCGTAATTCTCGCAGATAAGCCTGAAATCGCAAAAGCGATCGTTGAAACTTTACACAGCACAAACCAACAAGTGTTGCTGCAAAAATTTGTTGCCGAAAGTAAAGGTAAGGATGTTCGAGCGTTTGTCATCGGCGATCGGGTGGTCGCAGCGATTCGTCGCACCGCTCAGGGGCAAGAGTTCCGCAGTAATGTGCACCGAGGTGGCAAGGCAGAGGCCATTGATCTGGACCCCATTTACGCTGAGGCGGCAGTGCGTGCCGCACAAATCATGGGCCTCCGTGCCTGTGGCGTTGACATGCTGGAGGGAGCCAACGGCCCACAAGTAATGGAAGTCAATTCGTCCCCCGGCTTCGAAGGGATCGAAGGCGCCACTGGCCTAGATATCGCTGGCGCGGTGATCGACTACATCGCAGATCAAGTAAAATTCCCTGAAATCGACATTCGCCAACGTCTCACAGTGAGCCGCGGTTATGGCGTCGCAGACATCAACATCCCCGAGGGCAGCAACTTAGTTGGCATGACGATCGAAGCGACTGGCTTGCGCCAACAAGACGTCGTCGTGCTCACACTGCGACGTGGCAGTTCCGTGATTTCAAATCCGAAGGGAACTCGCGTGCTGGAAGCAGACGACTCGCTGCTCTGCTATGGTCGATCCGACAACATGAAAGAGCTGATCCCCGACCAGCGCAAAAAGCGCAGTAAGCTCAAGCCATTGCCAGCCACACCTGTCACCGAAAGACACTCAGTATGAGCCTAGATGTCGGAATTTGGGGCACTCAAAAAATCGGCCTAGGCCAACGCAAGCGCTTACAACTACAAGTAGGTAAGAGTTTCAGCGGAGCGAATATCAACCTACCACTCATGGTCTGGCGGGCCCCCGAACCTGGCCCCGTGCTGGGAATCACAGGTGCCCTGCATGGCGATGAGATCAACGGAACTGGTGCCATTCGTGGCATTATTCAAGAACCACCTTTTGAGTTAAAACGCGGGGCATTAATACTCGTACCAGTGCTCAACATCATGGGCTTTGAGCGGCACAGTCGCTACAGCCCGGATCGACGCGATCTAAACCGATGCTTCCCTGGTAGCGCAACCGGTAGCTTAAGCGCACGCTTGGCGAAGTTGATCTTTAGCGAGGTGGTCGGTCGTTGCGACTACATCATTGATTTGCATACCGCAGCAGTGCGACGCACCAACTTCCCAAATGTGCGCGCCGACTGCGAGAATCCTGATTGCGAGCGCTTGGCGAAAGCGTTCGGCTGCGAGGTGATCGTCAATGGCACTGGCCCCGATCACTCGCTACGCAAGGAATCAGTGAGCGCGGGTTGCCCGACCATCGTGCTCGAAGCAGGCGAAGTTTGGAAAGTGGAGCCCGCGGTCTTGGATCTAACAACCCGCGGCATTGTTAACGTTTTACACGAACTAGAGATGACCGACAGCGATGCCTACGAAGCACCGCCTCATCAGGTAGTGGTGAAGGAAACACGTTGGATTCGTTCCGAAACCGGCGGCTTCCTACACTTCCACATCGCACCGGGCGAAGCAGTAGTCGAAGGGCAAGCGGTCGCCAGCAGCACCAGTTTGCTGGGGATGCAAAAGGAAGTTATTCGCAGCCCACACGATGGTATTGTGATGGGGATGACCACGATGCCGGCAGTTGGACCCGGCGATCCAGTCGTCCACATTGCACTGCACAACACAAAGCATTCGCAGCGCAAGATGGAGGCGAGCATTGACGGCCTAGAACAAGGCACGATTGAGACGGACATTCGCTCTCAGCTGGCAACCAACATAACCATAACCGAAATAGAAGAAGACGCATGAAATCGAAAACAACTATTGGTTGGCGCGAATGGGTTGAATTACCCGATTGGGGCATTCGCATTCGTGCCAAAGCAGACACTGGCGCAAAGAGCAGTGCAATTGATTGTGGAGAGATCATAGAATTGCCCGGTGAACGTGTTCGGTTCACGGTCCGTCTGGACCGCAAACAGACGCGACTCCTTACACTCGAAGAGCCGATACAGTTGCGCAAGCGGGTCCGCAGTAGCGCGGGCCACAGCCACGATCGTATTTTCGTGGAAACAACAATACGATTGGGACATGTCGAGCAACGCATATTGGTCAATCTAGTTTGCCGCAAAAACATGATTCATCGCATGCTGCTGGGGCGCGAAACATTGAACGGCGCGTTCCTCGTAGATTCTTCGGTCGATCATTGGGTAACGCCCAAAAAGCACGCTCAAATCGATTCGTCTGTTTGAAACAGCGCATTAATGAGAGCACCATTAAAGACACTGTAGATATTTATCTAAGAATCAATCGACACTTTGTATGAAACAATTCTGGCTCAAAATTATTAAGCCCAAAGCCCATTTGGCTAAATGGTTGATGTTTATTCTGCTCGCGATGGTAGTAGCACTCGGAGCAAGTGGCTATTTTGAAGTAATCAAATCGTATACTGATACCGACATGCTATCGTTCAAGATAGCCGAGCATGAGTTCAGTTTATATGGGATCTTAAAGTCAACATTGATACTTGTGCTGCTGTTCTGGTCCGCAGCCATTATCTCCGACCTTGTAGATGTGCGTATCAATCAGCTTAGTCGAATGCGTGCGGCAAATCGGGCTTTGGCGATGAAGGCTTCGCAAATCGCGATCTACTTCATTTCGTTCTTATTGGCGTTGGACATGCTTGGAATTGACCTCACAACACTAAAAATTTTCAGCGGGGCCTTGGGCATAGGTTTAGGTTTTGGCTTACAAAAAATCGCGTCTAATTTTATCAGTGGAATTATATTACTGCTGGAAAAATCGGTAGAGCAAGATGACTTGGTAGAGATGGGAGATGGCACGACTGGCTTCATCCGCAGATCGAGTGCACGCTTCACGGTAATTGAGACCTTTGATGGTAAAGAAGTGATGGTTCCGAATGAAGATTTCATTACCACCCGAGTGGTCAACTGGACCTACAGTAACACTAAAGGACGGATCGAAATACCGATCGGTGTCGCGTATGGATCAGATATTCAGAAAGCACATGACCTCATTCTAGAAGCTGCAACTGAGAACCCACTTTGCATTTCAGACCCCGCACCTTTTTGTTATTTAAGAAATTTTGGCGATAGTTCGGTTGATTTCATCCTTCATCTTTGGATTGCAGATGTCACTGGAGGGCGTTGGAAAACGCAAAGCCAAGTCATGTTTGAAATCTGGCGTAAATTTAAAGCAAATGAGATTGAGATTCCATTTCCCCAGCGCGATCTACACCTGAAAAGCTCCGACGTAAGTATTACCTCAAACCATGAATCATAATCCAGGTATCCTACTCGCACATCAAATAGACAACACTGGCCAAGGCGTCGCATTGACCGACGATGCGATTACGAACTGCGTGCAGGCTGAAGACACATTGGCCTGGGTGCATCTCGATGTAAACGCGCCCGAGAGCCGTGAGTGGTTGGAGCAGGAAGTCAGCCACTTAGATCCGATCATTTTAGATGCGCTGCTGGCAGGTGAGACACGCCCTCGCATCTTAGAATTCGAGCATGGTGTATTGCTGATTTTACGCGGCATTAATCTCAATAAAAATGCGGAGCCGGAGGATATGATTTCAATTCGTTTGTGGATCGACCAGTCTCGCATCATTACGCTTGAACGTCGTCCTCTTAAGGCTGTCGCAGATATTTGCGAACGCTTAGAATCCGGTCGTGGACCGAAGACCTCAGGTGAATTCATAACGACATTGAGCGCACGCCTGTTTGAGCGCATGGAGCCCATTTTCTCTGAATTAGATGATCGCTTGGATACGATCGAAGAGCAAGTCATGGATACTCCCGATGCAGAACATCGCCCTGAGATTACTTCGATCCGCAAAGAGACGATTATGTATCGGCGCTATATTGCACCACAACGTGATGTCATGGCGCATCTACGCACTTCAGAGCAATCTTGGTTGAGTCAAATGGACAAACGCCACTTACAGGAGTCGCTCGATCACGTAATCCGCTATATCGAAGATATAGATACGATGCGTGAGCGCGCCCAGATCATAAAGGACGAGCTAACGAATGCCTTAGCTGACAAGATGAATAAGAATATGTATATGCTGTCAGTCATCGCAGCGATTTTCCTGCCCCTTGGTTTCTTGACTGGCCTACTCGGAATTAATATTGGAGGCATCCCCGGCTCAGACAATGGCAACGCCTTTTACCTATTCTGCGCGATACTCACAGGCATCATCACACTGCAGATCCTACTCTTCAAAAAACTAAAGTGGTTTTAGCCGTTAAAGAATAGAGCGCTTCGGTCACTCCGCGACTGCGTCCACTTCAGCAATCCACTGTGCACGTGTCGCCTGATCCACGAGTGCGACTTCGAAGCCATTCTTGGCAATCTGCGCAAGCTCGACATGGCTAAACTTCAGGCCAGCACTCAATGCCGCGTACTCATCTTCGACATTGTTACCAAAGGAAAACGGGTCATCCGTGCTAATCGTGCAGCGGAGGCCACGATCCACAAACTGACGAATCGGATGCTGTTCAAGCTCCTTGACCACATTAAGCTTCACGTTACTGATCGGGCAGACATCAAAGGTCGTGCCACTCTCAATTGCTAGATCCACCACGGCGTCGTCCTCGATCGCTCGCACACCATGTTGGATACGACGCACGCCCAGCACTTCAATCGCCTCACGCACATTCGAGGCAGGACCAAATTCACCGGCATGGGCCTTCATCTCCAAGCCCGCATCCCGCGCCCTTGCCCACAGCTTGGGCGTCCAATCTTCCAAAGGTATAGATTCGACCCCATGTAGATCGAGCCCAGCAAGACCTTCCCAGTGCACACATTCCTTAAGTACTGGAGCCAATACCTCGTTGTAAGAATTACGCGCCATGCCCATGAACACCCGCACTTCCATCCCAGCAGGCACCGCACTACGAATCGCCGCCAAGATTTCCGGCCCCGGAATATCAATGAATTGAATCATCCCGGCATGAAACGAGGTTTCCACGTAACGCACGTTACGAGCGAGTTGACCCTCGAAAATCACCTTAGCCGCTTCGTAATAGCGCTCAGGCGTGGTAAACCAATGCATCGCATGCTCGATCAAGTGATGCTCAAAATCCTCAAAGCACTGCCATCTGAAATCCTGCGCCCAACACGCCTGAGGCTCGCTAAACTGATCGGGATCAAGCTGCTGCAACAGTTCGTGCGGTAACGCTCCTTCAAGGTGCAGGTGCGTCTCAGTCTTGGGAAGGCGACGAATGAAGTCAGCTGTCTTTGGTGGGATTGGAGAATGCATATAAGAAAGAAGTCAGCAGCTAAAAGTTAGGACAGAGACAGACATCACGCCCCCAGCAAGTAATCTGGGTTGAGCGTCTTCAGCTCTTCTTTTACGAATAAACCGTCTTTACGAATCAGCTCGCCATCAAACCATATTTCACCGCCACCATACTCAGGGCGCTGTATTTGCACCATGTCCCAGTGCACTTGAGAGCGATTACCATTGTCTGCCTCTTCGTAGGCTTGGCCTGGTGTGAAGTGGAAAGAGCCAGCGATCTTTTCATCAAACAGAATATCACGCATTGGCTCAAGAATGTGTGGATTGAACCCGATCGCAAACTCGCCGATATAGCGCGCACCCGCATCTGAATCGAGTATTTCGTTCAAGCGCTCGGCATTGCTGCCGTCTGCGTGCACGATCTTACCCTTTGCAAATTTCAAGTGGATCCGATCGAAGGATACGCCCTGATAGATCGTCGGCGCATTATAAGTAATTTCGCCTTCGACCGAATCTTTAACTGGGCAAGAGAAGACCTCACCATCCGGGATATTGTGCGAGCCGCCACAAGCGACCGCGCCGATGCCTTTGATCGAGAAACGCAGATCTGTATCTGGCCCTTTGAGATGCACTTGATCAGTGTTCGCCATCAGCGTCTCTAGCGTCTGCATCCCCTTCACCATGCGCGAGTAGTCCTGTGTACAGACACGGAAGAAAAAGTCTTCAAAGCTTTCTGTGCTCATCATCGCCTGTTGAGCCATTGCAGGTGTTGGCCAACGAAGAATCACCCACTTCGTTTTATTTACGCGGTAATCGAGCACTGCCTTCATCGCCTTCATCACGCGCGATACTTTGGCAGGATCCACATCTGACATCTCAAAAATATTATCAGAACCACGCACCGCGATGTAGGCGTCCATCTTCTGCATGCGTGCCAGCTCCCAAGTCGCCTGCGTCTCAAACTGCTCAATATCAATCTCATTAACAAGTTCACGGCTGATACGTGCATTCTGTAAATTCACAAACGGAATTGCCCCGAGCTCGCGCGCCGCGCGCACCAACGCAACCACCATCGCCTGTGGGATATCAAACGCATCGATCAGCACGCGCTCCCCTTTTTGCAGATTCGTTGAGAATCCAGTCAATACCTTAGCTAATTTCGAATAATTCGGTTCCATGCGAAAATGCACACGAATTCAGGCCGAAGGTCAACAGCCACCCGTAATATTCAGCAATAATTCGAGAATGGCCCATCTAGAGATTGAAACCGGCAGATATAGCAATCTGGAGGAGATTCATTAGAGGTGGAATTTCCGAGGAGGGATGACCACCCTGTCGTCCGCATTGCGCCCGAGTTTATTTAACTACGTTTCGTACGGAGGCAAACCCTCTCCCCTGCTGCAACAAAAAGGTTCATCGTCGACGGAGGTCTCCAGCATGTCCTGCGAAGCTCAGAGAGCGTGGCGGGGAAATGATACTGAGCCCGACCGTTGGAGAGTGGATGAAATGAATCGGGGGCGGCGCGTTACCATGTAGGCACTGCTGAAACCCAGCAAAAGGTGGAAGCCCGCAGTCGGCAACGACCACTGCCGTGCTGCTCAGAGTCGCTGATGATTAAAGAATCGGATCACCCTTTGGCAGCTCTGGTGCTTTGCCACCAATCCAAAACACCGACGTGCCGAACCAACACAGCGTCGAGATTAACAAGCCCTGCTTCATCGCTCCCAATGAAATTTGCTCAATGAAAAACGCGAGCGGAAGAATAAAAGTCACCGTAATCGATAACAGTCCGATCCATTTACAGATATTTTTCATACGCGATATCCTTTCTTAACTGATGACTGTGGTGTGCCTCTCAAGCGACTAAAGACGAGGAACAAGACCCCGCAAGCGAGCCATGCGGGTAAGACGAAATACCAAGTGGTCACGCCGTGCACGAAAATAAAATAGAGCGAAACAGTGACCGGAATGAGCCATGCAAATAAAACCGATTTGTTGACACCACACCCACTTGCTTCCGCGTGAAAAGGGGTCACCCCGATTCGTTGACTCAAATACCAATCGGCAAAGATCACTGCGCCCATAGGTGCGAGGATCGTGCCATACAAACCGACAAAACCGAGCAACTTAAATGCAAAGGCCGGAAAGATCGCCGCGGTGGTGGCAACGCCCCCCGCAAGTAAGGTCATACTCAAGCGACTCGTGCCAGGCAGCATTGCCTGAAACGCCAAACCTGCGCGATAAATCGTCGGGTTCGCAGTCGTCCAACCAGCAACTACCACACAAATGATACCTGCGATACCGACGACATTAAAAGCCATCGGTCCAGGGACTGGATCTGCACTCTGGGTCAACTTAATCTGCGCTGCCAACATCAACGCTGCGGCCAACCAAGCCATATAGTGTCCGACATACATACCACCTGCTGTGGCCCAACCACTGGATGCCTTTTTAGCATAACGAAACACTGAGAGGTCCGACATGCCAACGTGCATCGCGGCATTACAAAACCATGCAAATAAAACAACTTCAAGGAATCCCATTGACGTGGTCACCTCGCCGCCTTGCGCAAAGCTGATCGACTCCGTCCAGATGGCATTAAGCCCAGCCCACGAATCGACGCCTAGTTGCTTAAGCGCAACGATTCCACAACCCAAGAAAACCAATACCATCCATGGAGCTGCAATATTCGCAAAACGACTCACCGCATTATAACCAAGACCGGCGACTGCCGAAATGACTACTCCCACGACCACCACGATCATAATAAAGGATGCACTGTTGGGATATATCGCATCAAAGGCCGGCATCTCCAAATTGAACGGAATTCCCACTGCCGTGGCAGATACGGTAATCATCGCGCCAGCGAGGAAACAAAAGAGCACTCCATTCGCAAAATTGTAGACCTTAACCAAATCCTTGCCTGCGATTTTCTCCAAGTGGCAATACAGGGTTAGACGTGCTTTCGTGGCAATCGGCGCACAAATAAATCTCCAGCTCAAAACCGCTAAGAAATTCCCCAGCAGCAAGCCCCAGAAGATATTTTGCAGACTCACTCCAGCAAGTAGAAAGAGCGGTCCGATCATGAACTCAGTGCCTGCGGCATGTTCACCTGCATACATGCCCCAGAAAGCTTTCGCGCCTTTCTGCGCGCGTTTCGGAACGGGGGTAGATTCAAACTCTTCAACAACAGGTGACTCGGTGGCTTTATTTTTTTGGGGCATAGTTTAAATGATAATGGAAACCTAGCGGCAGTCTTTCGCAGTTAAAACTAATCTTAATACTAAAATAAAATGCAACACTAACGAAACATATATTATACATCCAGATCCCTAAGATACCCTAACGCATAAACTGGAAGTACACTTTAATTCGCCCCCCTATAGAGCAAAAAAAAGCTGATTTTTGTTTCGAAAGTGAAGCAAATTGATTGGCCTTATTGACGGCCGGAAAGAACGGATGCTTCGTAGCCTTTGACTTCATCGAGCAGCGACAACTCACCAGGTACTTCGTTGCGCTTACAGAACTCTTCCCACACGACCGACCATGGTAATGCCTTGGCTTGTTCAAGTAGTGCTAAACGTGTGGTATAATCGCCAGCAAGTTCTGCGGCGCGCAGTTGCTCGCGCGGTTCAAGTAGAGCTAACAAGAGCGACTTCTGAGCCGCACGTGTGCCAATTGCCCATGCGCCAATACGATTAATGGAAGCATCGAAGAAATCCAGTCCGATATGTGTGCGTGGCAACACGTCACAACGCACAAGCTCCTGCATGATGTTTTGCGTTTGATCATCAAAGAGCACGACGTGGTCGCTATCCCAACGCACTCCCCGAGAGACGTGCAACAAGAGCTCAGGCACATACATCATGACGGATGAAATCTTATCGGCGATTCCCTCGGTCGGATGAAAGTGGCCAGCATCCAAACACAGTGCGATCTGATTTTTGATCGCATAGCCCATGTAGAACTCATGCGAACCAACCACCATACTTTCAGAACCAATACCAAAGAGCTTGCACTCCACCGCATCAATATGATGCGCGGGATTCAACTTCTCGGCAAAGACTTCATCGAGACTGTCAGAGAGTCGCTGACGATAGCTTTGACGATCTGCTGGCAAATCTTTCATACCATCTGGCACCCAGACATTCATCACACTGGCGCTACCCAGTTGCTCACCCATCGCAGCGCTAATGATTCGGCTGCGCTTGCAGTGCTCAATCCAAAAAGCACGAATATCCGGATCAGGATGACTCAAGGTCAAGCCATCGTCGGCTTTCGCATGTGAAAAACAGGATGGATTAAAATCAAGGCCAATGCCCTGCACTTTCGCCCAATCGATCCAGCTCTGAAAGTGCTTCACTTCGATCTGATCGCGGTCCACCGACTCGCCGTCAAAATCGCCATAAATAGCATGCAGGTTCAGGCGGTGCTTACCGGGCAACATCGACAGCACTTTTTCTAAGTCCTGTCGCAGCTCAGCGATCGTGCGCGCCTTGCCAGGATAATTTCCAGTCACGGCGAGACCACTACCGAGTGCACCCGCACCTACTTCAAAGCCGACCACGTCGTCGCCTTGCCAGCAGTGCAGAGAAATGGGAATCTTACCCATCGCTTCGATGGCCTGCTCTACATTTACGCCAATTGAGGCATACAGTTCTTTTACTTGATCAAACATATTAATTGGAAGTGACTAAAACGCACATAATAACCTAATTGCCGGTAAAAATGAATACACCCGCTGACATTATATTTGCACTTTTTGACATAATCTAGACGATCACAGTCCATGACCACAAATATTGAGAGCTTTAGCCGCTACTTCCCCACGGACCAGCAAGCTAAGAGATGGGGCTGGCGACTAGTGCACGCAGGGCGGCAAAATGTGCCTCCGCACTCCGAATATCCAAGTAAGGGGCACCCACACAGTTACCTTTTTGACACATATGGGCGACGAACACTCGACGAATATCAGATCATCTACATTACCACTGGGTCCGGCATCTTCGAATCACGCACCCAACCCAAAACGGAGGTGCGTACGGGGGATGCGATTCTGCTCTTCCCTGGTGAGTGGCACCGCTACCATCCGGACGCTAAAACTGGCTGGTCAGAATACTGGATTGGCTTCCGCGGAAGAGAGGCGGATCGCATCGTGGACGCTTTCTTCTCCCCTACGGAACCCATTCTCAAAGCAGGCCAGACCGATGCCCTCATCCAGCACTTCGACCAGATCCTCTATTGGTTAGAACAACCCGTTGCTGCCAAGGAACAAATACTGGCCAGTTATGTGCCACTCACACTCGCGTTTCTAAGATCCGGAGCTCAGAGCGAAAGTCGCTCACAGAGCAAAGACAGCGCACTCGTGATTCAAGCCAAAGCCTCGATGCTCGCCAATCTGGCCACTCATACCGACCTCGAAGCGCTGGCACAAAAACTCGGCGTCAGTTATTCCCGCTTTCGCTTCGCCTTCAAGAAACGGACTGGCTACTCACCGCGTGAATTCGAAAACATCATCAAACTCAATCGCGCCCGCGACCTTCTGCTCCGCGAGGGTAACAGTGTTACTGAAACTGCAAGCGCTCTCGGCTACTCGACAGTTTATTATTTCTCTCGTGCCTTTAAAAAACAATTCGGTCAATCACCACAGCAATGGCTGCGCCAACAAAAACGCTAGCCATCCACAGAGTTACGAGATTTCCAGGGGGCGAAACCTGGACTACTCTTGGAAGAACAACTGCACGTAAGCGTGTCACGTTTGCCGATCCCAATGGTTCGGCCTTAAAGAGCATCACAGCTTAGTAATAGTTGCTTCGACGAGCATGCTTTCTTTTTCGACACATGAGGATTATTAGCGCCAAAAATGCGACTATTAAAATCACTTCGTTGGCCAACTTTAACGTGCCTTTATCACGACCATCAATGCCAGCGAGGGCAGATGTGTTTACTTGTATCAATTCAAAATCCTGTAGGCTAGAATTCGCATTGGAAGCGATCACCATGGATTCGAACGAGTTCGAGACATCATATGTGTGTGTTGGGTTTGCCATAATATTAATACGTTAAGAAAACTAAAAAAGAATGTTCCACCAGCGACACAACAACCGGCACCTCCAGAACCCTAATGTATATACTGGCTGCGCACCTCGTTTCGTCCCCCCTATAGAACAAAATCAAAGCTGATTGGTGTTTCGAAAGTGAAACTAACAAGAATATTGGAAATGCAGCAAGTGTGCCAATTCGCCAAACACCATCACAAATAATGGAGACATCGTAGAAATTCAGTCCGATATGCGTGTGTGGTTAGGCATCACAGCGCACAAGTGCCTGAATGATATTTTGAGTTTGATCATCAAAGAGAACCACGTGACCGCTACCCCAACGCACTCTACGAGAAAAATGTAGGGGAAATACCAGCACATAGATCATCACAGGCAAAATCTCATCCGTGATCCCCCTTTGCCGGATAAAACGAATCGGCCAAAAAGTGCCGACCAACAATAAACCGCCGCCACACGGCTATTAACGCAAAACATCGCTGCTATTTGATTGGATATTTCAGCCAGCCAGCCAGCCCCATCAGCCTTGACCTGAGTCGGGCATTTGCGAACATTCGGGCGATGCCCCCTAGTTCTATTCAGCTCGCTCGCACGATACATATCCTGCTGAGCCTTTCACTCCTCTCATTATGCGCCTGCGATCAGCAGCAACAGGCAAGTTACTCTGCGACTGAAAAGTCACCGAATGCCCAGGCGGCAAACATCGAATACGGCATATTTCCAATTTCCCATAACCCAGCGCGCCAAGCCAAAATTGGCCCAGAGGCCTGCGTCGAGTGTCACGCAGATGAGGTCGACGACTGGAAGAATAGCCACCACGCCAAAGCCAACCGTCCCATCTCGATCAAGTTAGATCGCGCAGCCTTCACCCCAGTTCGTCGTATTCAGGAATCAGGCGTGACTTATGAAATGACCGAAACCAACGGTAAATTTGAGCTACGCGTCATCCACGATGACGACAGTATTACCACCTACGACCTAGTCGGCGTGATCGGCGAAACGCCACTCCGCCAATATCTGGCACAGCTACCTGGAGATAAATTTCAAACCATCAGTGCCACCTACGATGTCAAAGAGGACCGTTGGTACGATGTTTACGCGGGCGAAGATCGTCTTCCTGGCGAATGGGGTCACTGGGCGAATCAAGGCATGAACTGGAATGCCAATTGCGCGTATTGCCACACCACTGAATTCGAGAAGAACTTCGACTTCGAATCTAACAGCTATGATTCGACATGGACCCAACAAGGGCTGGCCTGTGCAGCGTGCCATACTGGCCTCGAAAAACACGTCGTCGCGGCCAAAAGCGGCGACTACAGTACTGGACTATCAAAGCACAGCACCATCCAAACCGAACACAATTGCGCCAGCTGCCACTCGCGCCGCGATCAGCTAACAGCCGACACCTTTCAACCCGGCGATGACTACCACGATCACTTCTCACTGTCCTTGCCAGATCAGCCGAACCTCTACCACCATGATGGGCAAATCCTTGACGAAGACTTCGTCTATGGCTCGTTCCAGATGAGCCGCATGGCACATGCGGGAGTGAGCTGCAAAGATTGCCACAACCCGCACACGCTTAAAACAATCTTACCAATTGAGAACAACCTGCTTTGCATGCGTTGCCACTCTAGCGGAGTTCAAAATGCGCCAGTCATCGAACCCATCGCCCACAGCTTCCACAGCCAAGGCAGCACGGGTAATATGTGCGTGAATTGCCACATGTCGAAAACCACTTACATGCAAGTCGACCCACGCGGCGATCACGCATTCCTTTCCCCAGACCCACTGCTCACCAAAGAGCTCGGCATCCCGAACGCCTGCAACAAATGCCACACTAACGAGAGTGTCGATTGGGCCGTCGAATGGTCTGAGCAATGGTATGGCGAGAAGATGGTCGATAACCGTCAGCGCAAGCGTGCCCGCATTATCGCAGCCGCTCACAACTTCGATCCAAGTGCCCTACCAAAGCTGCTCGAGCTATTAAAAGACGAAGACCTACCTGGCTGGCGCGCCGCCTATACTGGCCTCCTAGGCAACTACCTGCCCAATCAATCTGTGATCAAGGTGCTCAAGGCACTCCTCAGCGACGCCAACCCGATGGTACGCAGCCGTGCAGTCGGCACTTTAGGCAACGCTGGACAAGTCGATGCCGCGATTGAAACACTCGCCGACAGCTCACGCAGCGTTCGTATCGCAGCAGCACGTGGCATCGCCGCGAATCAACCAATCCCTGATTCTATCGCGAAAAAAGACTGGGAGGAATACAACGCATTTAACACCGATCGTCCACAAACCCTACTGATGCTTGCAAATGAGGCAAATAGCGAAGGACGCAGTGCAGACACTCAGAAATATGTCGAGCGCGCGATCCTGATGGATCAGCTCAACCCAGAAATGTATCATCAAGCTGCGATTTTGCTGAGCGGTGCGGGTCTCAATCAAGCTTCCCAAAAAACACTCTACCTGGGCTGGGAGTTAGCGCCGAAAAACCCTTCCTTTCCATACTCGCTGGGACTACTTGCAGCCGAGCGAAAAGATCTCGAAAGCGCAGTCGGCTTCCTAGAGGAAACCGTCGCCATCGAGCCTAGCTTCAGCCGCGCGTGGTATAATCTTTCACTCGCATACGGCCAGCTCAACCGCACCGAAGATGCCGCTCGTGCGATGCAACGCGCACAAGCTGGACAATAAACAAATCTCGACTCTCCCACAAAGCACATCCAAAACCCACCAATGAAACTCAAACAGGGACAAATCTGGAAAAACGAAACTGGCTACATACGCATTGTTGAATTAGAGCGCCTCAGCGTAGACTTTAAAATGATGGAGGATCCGTTCACCAGAGATGGCACACACAAGCAACTCACGAAGAAAGAGTTCTGCCGCTTGGTTAAAGACGCCACGCTGGTTGAAGAAGGATAATTTGTAGGGGCGTTGCTGTTCGGTAAGCTCTAGATGATAACCCTTCGAAGACCGCTTCGTGCATGACGTACCGAACCGGCACCAGCATAGGCGCTTCGTGCAAGCGAGACGATCTCAACCATATAAATCCACAGGTTGGTAGCAGCAATGGCGCTCTGCTGACGTTTCCGGTCTTTATGGTCAAATACGGGAAACCGAAAAAAACGCCTCGGCAGAGCGAGACGGCTACATCAAAAAAAGCACTTT
>JBLHTV010000024.1:0-16838 GCA_047627755.1 Lentimonas sp.
TCCTTGCGGCGATTGCATGGGGCGCGCGGCATGGTATTTTGTTTCGTGGCGGCGCAGCGATCGAAAAACTGGCAGAGGTGGATCTGGTGGCGCTGGATAAAACTGGCACGCTGACTACTGGTGAGATGGAGGTTGATTCGGTGGAAAGTTTTCCACCAGGACGTGAACGGGAAGCAGCAGAGCTCGCTTATTCTTTGGAGGCACATGGGTCACATCCGATTGGACGAGCGATTAAGAAATACGCCAAAGCGCAGGGATTGGAGCCGCGTACGATCGATGATTTTCAGGCGATGAGCGGCAAGGGCGTGCAGGGGCGCGAGGGCCAGACGCTGTGTGTACTGGGTCGCCGAGAACTGCTAGAAGATGGACCGTTGGGGGAATGGATCAAAGATGTGCCGGAGCCTGCACCGGAATTTTCGGAAAATTGGATTTTAAAGGATGATTTGATTGCCCGTATTTTATTGAAAGATCAGATCCGTACGGAGTCACAGCCTATTTTAGAAAAGCTAAAGGCGATGGGAGTGCGCACAGTGATGCTGACTGGCGATCGCCGCGGCGCAGCGGAATCAGTGGGTCGGGCGATTGGGATTGAGGAAGTCCGTGCTGGACTGACACCAGAAGGTAAGGTCGCTGCAATCCTTGAGTATTCGAAGAGTGGATACAAAGTAGCAATGGTGGGTGATGGTGTGAATGATGCGCCTAGCTTAGCGGCCGCCTATGTATCCGTTGGCATGGGCGCGCGCGGGAGTGATGCTGCCTTAGAGCAGAGTGAGGTGGTGCTGATGAAAGATCGCATTGAGAATTATCTCGCTGCGACTGACTTGAGTCATCGTGCGCGATCGATTATACGGCAGAACCTAGCAATTGCGTTGGGTACAGTGGTGCTGATGGTGACAGCCGCGATTTTTGGTTGGATCCCGCTGAGTGTTGGCGTTTTTGCACACGAGGGCAGTACTGTCGTTGTTTGTCTGAACAGCCTGCGTCTGCTGTTTGCAAAGCCTTGGACTCATGCATCAATGCCCTAGGACACAAGCGCCAGAAAGAAGATGGCAACCACGCAGACGCTAAGGCCAAATTTCAAGGCGAAGGCGCCGATGCCGCCGATCACCGTGCCGAAGCCCGCCTTGCTGCCTGCCTTGAAGCTGCGCCCTGCGAGTAACTCGCCAATGATCGCACCGATGACGGGGCCAATAATCAGCCAGAAGAGTGGGGGGGGCAGAAAAAAGCCGATAAACGCGCCCAGCAGTGCGCCGACCGCGCCTTTCCATGTAGCGCCGAATCTGCGTGCGCCCCAGACGCCCAGCACGAAGTCGGCGAGTTGACCGATCAGAGTAATGATGCCGGTGGTGATGACGATTTTCCAAGCCACCGAGGCATCGCCCATCCAAAGTTTGTGTATTATGATACCTGACCAAACGATCAGGCTTCCGGGCACCACTGGTAGTAGCGAGGTCGCCAGCCCGATTAGGAAAATCAGACTGGTCAGGCTGAGCGCGGTGTATTCGATCCAAGTCATTTGGAGGAATGGTGATGAAATACTGAAGGACTGAAAGCGGAAAAACTGGATGTCTGAAAAATGTCCCTTGGTGGCGTCCGTGCTTGCGCGGGCTAGTAGCAAGCTCGGCTCAGGGGCACTGCGGGCGCGAGTAAACTCGCACGCCACGGAGGTTGATTCTTTTGTCCCTTGGTGGCGTCCGTGCTTGCGCGGGCTAGTAGCATGCTCGGTTCAGGGGCACTGCGGGCGCGAGTAAACTCGCACGCCACGGAGGATGCTACTTTTGTCCTTTGGTGGCGTCCGTGCTTGCGCGGGCTAGTAGCATGCTCGGCTCAGGGGCATTGCGGGCGCGAGTAAACTCGCACGCCACGGAGGATGCTACTTTTGTCCCTTGGTGGCATCCGTGCTTGCGCGGGCTAGTAGCATGCTCGGCTCAGGGGCACTGCGGGCGCGAGTAAACTCGCACGCCACGGAGGGTGGTACTTTTTACCAGTTAGTCGTGCGTCGCCCGCATGCTGCCTGGCGCTAGTTCTTCGGCACCGAGGCCAAGCAATTCTTGGACGCAATGAACTCTATCATCGGTAGGCCTGCACGGATGCGTTCGACCGTCTCGCCGGCATCACTACTTGCGGCGTGATGCACCGCAGTTGGCTCTGCCACTTTATCGGCATCTTTGTTTTGTGTCACTAGAGCTTATTATTGTGCTCATCTGAGCATATGGCAGGCCTGTTTTATATTTTAGCCAGTTGCTGTCTCTGGCGGAAGAGGGCAATTTACAATTGCCATTTCGAGGTGCTGACGCATTTTCCCCTGCTTTCTTTATGACCGATAAGACAGCCAACCAGGACAATTCGCATGATCTCTATGCAGTCCGCCTCCAAAAGCTCGAGAATCTTTGCAAGGAAGGGCGTAATCCCTTTCAGGCAAATTGCGCGCAGACGCATACATCCGACGAGGCTGTTAAACTCTATAAAGAAGACGCTGCCGACGAAGAGCAGGCAGAGGTGTCTGTCGCTGGTCGCATCACCGTTTTCCGTGTCATGGGCAAGGCGAGCTTCATTAAGATCCAGGATAGCGATGGTCCGATCCAATGCTACGTCACTCGCGACGACCTAGCGGAAGGCGAATACAATACATACTTTAAGAAGCTCGATCTGGGTGACATCATCGGTGTCACGGGGCGGCTGTTTAAAACCAAGACAGGTGAGATCACCGTGCGTGCGGCGAGCTACACTTTGGTCACTAAGGCACTACGTCCGCTTCCTGAGAAATGGGCTGGTTTGACGGATGATGATAAGATCTATCGTCAGCGCTACCTCGACTTGATTGTGAATAAAGAGTCGCGCCAGCGCTTCCGCCATCGCGCCAAGATCATCCAAGAAATGCGCAAGTATTTGTGGGATCGCAACTTTACTGAAGTCGAAACACCGATGCTACAGAGCGTCGCTGGTGGTGCGGCGGCGCGTCCGTTCATCACTCATTCCAATGCCCTTGATTGTCAGTTCTACATGCGTATTGCGCTGGAGCTTTATCTGAAGCGTATGCTTGTTGCCGGAGAGGACCGAGTGTTCGAGATTGGTCGCGTTTTTCGTAATGAAGGGCTGTCTCGTCGTCACAATCCTGAGTTCACTATGTTGGAGCTCTATCAGGCATACACCGACTTCCGTGGCATGATGGAGCTGACGCAGGGCTTGATTCAGCACGTCGCCAAGACGGTGATTGGTTCGCTCGAAATCGCTCGGCCAGACGGTAGCATCATCAATCTCGATGGTGAATGGCGTGAAGCGAAGTATAAGGATCTCATCATTGAAGCAACGGATGATGCCGAATGGTTCAACCATAGCCGTGACGAGAAGCTCGCGAAAGCCCGCGCAATGAACATCGAGGTCGATGGCGAACTTGAAGATTACGAGATCACCAACAATGTCTTTGAGAAACTGATAGAGCCGACCTTGATTCAGCCGACCTTCGTGACGCATATTCCTAAGGAGCTGTGCCCATTGGCGAAGATCACCGTCGACGACGATAGCACGATCGATGTGTTTGAGCTGTGCATCAACGGTCAAGAAATAGCGCCCGCATACTCTGAGCAGAATGACCCGATCATCCAGCGCAAGATGTTTGCTGAGCAGGTCGGTGGAGAAGTACAGGATCTGGACACCGACTTCCTCAATGCACTCGAGCACGGGATGCCGCCAGCAGGTGGTATGGGGCTCGGTATTGACCGCCTGATTATTTTGCTCACCGGTGCCGAAAGTATTCGCGACACGATTCTCTTCCCAAGCTTGAAGCCACTGAAGAGCGCTGAGTAGTTTTAACCCTGAGTTAAGTTTATAAAAAAGCCTGATCCCGAATGTGCGGTCAGGCTTTTTTTTGAATAGCGCTATGCTGGGTTAAGCAGGCCTCTAAAAGTCGTCGCCGAAGAAATTGAAGAATTCTTTTTACCGAGCTGGAGATGACGTTCGTATTTCGTCATCGTATTGATCAGATAGTGACCAAATATACTATCTTAGTTTGTTTTTATCAGCAATTAAGGCGTAGACTGGATTGATGCCAGAATTACCCGAAGTTGAGACCACGCGTCGTGGGATTGCCCCACATGTCGAGGGCCGCCGAATTACTGCGATTATCGTGCGTCACCCTCAGTTACGCTGGCCGATCCCTGATACGGTTCAGCTTGCTGTGGGTGAGCTTATAATCGCAGTGCGCCGTAGGGCGAAGTACCTATTACTCGATACGGCGCGCGGCACGATCGTGTTGCATTTGGGCATGTCAGGGAGTCTGACGGTGCAACCAGTTAATAAACCGGTCTTAAAGCATGATCATTTGGACATCGTTTTGGAGAGTGGGTATTGTTTGCGGCTGAATGATCCGCGTCGTTTCGGTGCATGCCTTTGGCAGGGAGCTGATAAAGAGCCGCTGAAGTTACTGCAAGGGATGGGCCCTGAGCCATTGTCGGATGCGTTTGATGGTGAGCGCTTGTTTGAGCGGTCGCGTGGGCGCACGGTGGCGGTCAAGAATTTCATTATGACCAATGCTGTGGTGGTCGGTGTGGGTAATATTTACGCCAACGAAGCGCTGTTCATGGCTGGCATTGATCCGCGCCGAGCTGCCGGTAAAGTCAGTCGTGCACGCTATTTGGCGTTGGGTGGCCACATCAAAGTAGTGTTGGCTCACGCGATCGAGCAAGGCGGCACGACGCTGCGTGATTTTCTCGGCGCCGATGGTAAGCCTGGCTATTTTAAGATGCAGCTGAAGGTCTATGGCAAGGTGGGCGAACCTTGTCAGGCCTGTGGCACGCCCATCCGCTCTGTAACTATTGGGCAGCGAAATAGTTTTTACTGCCCGAGCTGCCAGCGGTAGTCGGTTGGCAGCCGCCTAGTGTTGTAGGACGTGCCTCTCGCAGAGGGCGCGTTTGAATTGGCGTGAGAATCAACACGGCCTTTGCTTCGCAAAGAACCGCGTTCTACACCGCCAGTCTTTAACGGCACTAGCTCTTGTCAGGCGGCGTCACCAACACGCGGGTTTGCAGGCCCATCAGTCGATCGGAGAAGGCTTCACCCTTTGGTGTGTTGCGCAGCACGCGTTGCACCATGCCCATCTTGGCGTCGAGATTATCGATCATCGAGACGAAGACTGCTTCTGGTGTCGCAGCCATCGCTGCAGCACCCCATTCTTTCTCCCCCTGATGACTGAGAATGATGTGTTCGAGGCGCTCGGTGAGGTCGGCATTGAGCTTGGACTGAATGGCGGCTTTGCGGGCGATACGAAACCCGATCACGACATGGCCTTGCAGGATGCCGATACGGCTCACTTTCGCAGCAAACTCACCTTCGTATTCCTCCAGTTTGCCCATGTCGTGCAGGATGATTCCAGCAATTGCGAGGTCGGCGTCGACTTCAGGGTAGAGGGGCAGTAGTGCGCGGCAGGCGCGTAGCATGTGGGTGGTGTGCTCCAGTAGGCCGTTGTAATACGCATGGTGCATGCTGACGGCGGCGGGGCATTTACGGAAGCGTTCGCCCATGTCATCTAACACGCGTTGCACGGTTTCTTTGAGTTTGGCGTGCTCGATCGCTTCAACGCCCTCCAGAATGTGGGTCCACAGTTCCTCTTCGGATTCCGGCGGCGTTTCCACTAAGTTCGCCATCATGCCCTCGGCTTCGGCCTCATCGGCCTCGATGACTTCGGCTGCTTGTAGTTTGGGCGAGAAGCGCTCCATATAATATTCAGTCTTACCTGCGAGGCGCACGATTGAGCCTTCCGCGACTGGATCGAGTGCTTTGAATACATCGGAATCACCAAAGCAGTTGGCATTGAAACTACCACTGCCATCGCCTAGCTCAACACTGAGGAAGGGGTTGCCGTTCTTTGCGGTCTTGGTCGTCTTACGGCGGAGAATCAGAATACTGCGAAAGAGCGCAGCAATGTTGACGTCGATCTCTTTGAGCTCCTGAACGGTTTTATAATCAGACATACGAATATCTTGGATCACGGTAGGGACTACCGCAAGTGAAAGTAGGTGTTAAAAAAAGTGAAACTACTTGGTTAACTATTTTCAGATCTGAATGAAATTAAATTATTAAAAGTTAATCTTCCTTGGTATGTCGAGTTGTCAGCAATAGCTGCTGTGCTGCTAATAATCTGCCGTGCATCATAATTTATGATTTTCAAAAAAGCTGCACAGCAATCGCGATGGGTTTCCAGCGATCTCTGCGCCTTGTGAAAATGAAAACTGAATAGGCATACGTATAAGTCTCGCGCAGAGGCGCAGGGGCGCAGAGGTTAAAATAATGGATAAAATACAATAGGAACAATCTCAAACCTACCTACGTCTGACTAGGGATAAGCTTGGATATTTACTCAATTTTGCAGGCGAAGTGATGAAGGCCGGCATCACACGCTGCGTGAACGGCCTGCCCGAATAAGTCTCTGAACACTGCTGGAGATCTCTGCGCCACTGCGCCTCTGCGCGACAAAGGTCTGCCGTAGATGGCGTAGCAAAATGACAGAACCTGTTTTCACGAAATATGATGCGCGCCAGTATAGTTTCTCGTCCTGCAGTGGGCCTATCAGATGGTTTGCCGCAGGAATCTGCGCTATTGGAAAGCTTACTCACTCTTACTCGTCATATTCTTTGTTCACCTTACTGTGAATTTTCTATGTGAAAGTGTGTTGGGTTCACCAGTTTTGATTGCTGACGTACATGCTAGCCTCTTGCAGTGGCGGATCCTTTTTGTGGTGGGTATACTACTTTTGGGCCGCTGGATGAAAACCAAGCGTAAAAAGCCGATTAGCCCTGCAATGGGATTTTTAGTCCAGGTGACTTTCTGTGCGTTGATAACAGCGAATAGCCTAGTAATTACGATCCCTTTTATCTTATTTTTGGGGTAATTTGTTGTATCACTAGTTGTTGTCTAGTGAGTGAGTGTGCAGGTTGCCAGCTGTATCGATCCAGTTGTGGCACTTACGTCCGACGCCCTGTGTTGACATGAAAAGACGACAGGCCTTTCGGCATGCCGTCATAGGGAAAGAGGAAGCCCCAGGGTGATTCATTTCAACTACTGACTGACTTCTTCAGCCATTTCACGGAAAAAGATGCTGGTCTTACCAACGCCACCGATATGCTCACAGCTGCGTGTCTTGGCAATGTCTTCACAGTATTCCTTGATCTTAGCGCGATCCGCTTCAAAACGGATCTTGATCAGGCCGTTTTTCGCCAGCGCGGTTTCGATTTCATTCGAAACAGTCAGGCTGAGCCCCTGCTTGCCGATGTGGAGATGCGGCTTAAGCCGTTGGCCAATGCCGCGGAGTTCTTTCTTTTCGGCGCTAGTGAGTGATGTGCTTTCTTCCATGATGATAATAACTAAAAATGAGACTATTGGTTTGTTGGCGTAATATCAGCAAGTGCAAAAGGATGGAAAGGGTTACGTCCATTTAGTTTAAAATACAGTTGGCGTGGCCCGATGTTGCAGACGAGGATCAATGTGCCATTGAGTTTATCTTTACTAATCAAATAATCTGCTCCTTTAGTTGGCTCGATGATCGCTGTTTGGTTGTCCTGAAAGAACTTATTTAGGATGTGGAGGTTTTGTTGCTCAAATTGGCTCCAACTCTGGATAATGTTGGACTTATTCGCGGCCTTTTTTGACTGTTCGCTTCTGATGGCGCGCAGCTCTTTCCGTATTTGGATGAAGTCAGAGGTATATTGTCTTAAGCCTTCCAAGTAATCCTCATTGGCATCACGCATGATTCCCGCGGTCCCATTGGTGCTCATGGTTGATGTGCGGCGGCTCCATGTTGAGCGTAGATGTTGTAGTGCAGTGATACGTTGGTCGAGGTCTTCAACTGTTAGAGTGGCATTGGCGGCGAGCCCTGACACGGAGCGAACTAATTCAGGCGAGCTACTTTTCTGTTTTGCTCGAAAGACAGAATAACCGTAATAGTAGGGGGAAGAATTGGTATAGATTGTATCTCCGCTAATATAACTTCTTCTGTATCCCCTGGAGCTGGACCTTACATAGCCACTGCTAGTTTCTGCTGATGGAGCGGCGGCCTTAAGCTCATCGAGTCGATCATTGAGTGTGCTGTAAGCACTGGTTTCTGCCACATCTACATCTGCTTCTAGGACGGCCTGAATAAGTTTCTGCTCTGTTGCTAGCAGCTTCTCAATTCCTGAGGGTATTTTGTCGAACGTATAGATCTTTGGAGGAACACTCAGATATTTCGACCAAGGCCTTGTCAATAGTGTGAAACGGAGTGTCTCGATCGGTGTTTTGTGTAGCACCTCGCTCGGAAGAGAGATGCGCGCCTCTTGCGATGTCGATTGCTCTGAGATGATTGGCGCTAGGGGGGCTTGCTTGACGGGATCCTGATTCGATTGCACCGCATCGCTAGTTTCAGATGGTCGGCATCCAGCATTTAAAAAGCATATAATGATGACGAGTGTCAGACTAGAAGAGTTCATTTATCTAACCGTTCACTAGATGTAGATTAGTATCAAGCATTCTTATCTTAATGGCGATAGATTCCACGCCGAAGTGGTTCTAATGGTCTCGTCATGCTGCCGATATTTGCTGACTCAGCGGTGAATTATGCCTCGGATTCGAAATCGCCATGGAAAGCGAAGCGACCCGAGGTCGCGCCTGTCGAAGCTTTTACTTTAGTGATGCGCTTGCAGCTCGTTTAAATTTTGCGAGCTTGCAGCCATTTATACACGAATGCGCCAGCCACTAGTAAAACTGAGCCGAGCATTAAGAGATGGTCAGGAGATGTGAGTATATGTTGGGCTGTTAGTGCGCCTTCAATCGTGTGGCCCGTGGTATGGCCACTGGCAGTTGTAGCGACAGAGAGAAGAGCGAGGGAAGTAGGTAAATAATGCTTCATGCGTTGCTTTTGAGCGGATTTCGTGCCGATTGCAAATTGTAAGCCAATTGAGCTTATAAAAATAAAACAGCGTGATCGGAGCTTATGCTCTGATCACGCTGTTGGTAAAATGCTCGCTGTCTTAGCCGGAGCGTTCGGCGGCTCGACGTTTATGCTGTGGGCGTTTCTTCTTTGGGGTCTGGCAAGGTCTTGTTGGCGATGTTCTGCAATAGCTCGCCCATGAATTCAGCTGGGGTCTTGAGGCCTTCGAGTGCCTTGTTGGCGCGCGAGTTGACTTTGACCAGACCTTGTTCGGCTTCTTGCTTACCGAGCACTAGGAAATTGGGCACTTTGTCCATGTGCACCTTGCGGATCTTGGCGCCTAGCTTGTCGGCGATGGCGTCGACGGTGACGCGTATCTTGGCGGCCTTGAGCAGCTTTTCGATTTCGCGTGCTTGTGGCACGAGGTCGTCATTCATTGGCAAGATGCGAACTTGCTCGGGCGCAAGCCACGTCGGGAAGCTGCCGGCGAAGTGCTCGATCAGCACACCACAGAAGCGCTCCATCGAGCCGAATGGTGCGCGGTGAATCATGACGGGGCGGTGCTTCTCGTTGTCAGCGCCAATGTAGTTGAGGTCAAAGCGCTCGGGGAGATTGTAGTCCACTTGAACGGTGCCGAGCTGCCATTCGCGACCGATCACATCCTTGACCACGAAATCGATCTTCGGGCCGTAGAAGGCTGCTTCGCCCGGTTCTTCGATATAGTCGACATCGAGTGTCTTTGCGGCCTCACGCAGTGCCTCCTCAGCCTTGTCCCACTTTTCGGCATCGCCGACATATTTAGTGGAATCGGGGTCACGTAGGCCGATGCGCACACGGTAGTCCGACATGCCGAGGGTGTTGAACACGAGTTTGACCAGATCGAGGCAGCCTTTGATTTCTTGGGCGATTTGATCTTCTGTGCAGAATAAGTGCGCATCGTCTTGAGTGAAGCCACGCACACGAGTGAGGCCGTTGAGTTCGCCGGATTGCTCCCAGCGATACACGGTGCCGAATTCAGCCAAGCGCACCGGCAGGTCGCGGTAGGAGTGCGGCTGGCTGTCGAAGATTTTGATGTGCATTGGGCAGTTCATCGGCTTGAGCAGGTAGCCGTCGACTTCGCCCGAATCGAGCTGATTCGAGAGGTCGCTGCACGAGCAACCTTCGGTCGCGAGGCGCTCGACCGTGCCTGGGTCGACGATCGGCGGGAACTGCGAGTCCTTGTAATAAGGGAAGTGTCCCGAGGTGCGATACAGGCCGATTTTGCCGATGTGCGGTGTGAAGACTTGATCGTAGTCGGCCATGCGCAGTTCTTCAGAGATGAAGTTCTGCAGCTCCTGACGAATGACCGCGCCATTCGGTGTCCATAGGGTGAGTCCCGCACCGACAGCTTCGTCGATATGGAACAGCTTGAGCTCCTTGCCGAGTTTGCGGTGGTCGCGGGCTTTGGCTTGCTCGAGGCGCTCCAGGTATTCGGTCAGCTCGACCTTGCTTGGGAAGGCGGTGCCGTAGATGCGTTGCAGTTGCCGATTTTTTTCGTCGCCACGGTGGTATGCACCGGCGATGGAGAGCAGCTTAAACGCTTTGATCTTCTTGGTGTAGCCGACGTGCGGGCCAGCGCACAGATCGACGAATTCGCCGTTTTGGTAGAAGCTGACTTGTTCGCCTTCAGGCACGTCGGCGAGGCGACTGAGCTTGTAGGTCGTTTGGCCGATCTCGTTGATCTTGACGACCGCCTTCTCGCGCGAGCATTCGATCCGAGTGAAGCGCTGGTTCTCTTTGATCACCTTCTTCATCTCTGCCTCGATGGCTTCGAGGTCGGCCGCATCGAGCTTCTTGTTGAGGTCGATGTCGTAGTAAAAACCACTGTCGGTCGGGGGGCCAATATCGAGCTGCGTCTCAGGGTAGATGCGTAGAATTGCAGTGGCGAGCACGTGCGAGCAGGAGTGGCGGAGTTCCTCGAGTGGAGACATTTCTTTCATAATATTTAAAAAGAAAGAAGTCAGGAGTTCGGCCTTAGACTGTCAATCACGGAAAGAAGTCGCTTTGGGCGGTGAGCCGCTTGAATGAGTGGTGCGCGCGCGAGTTAACACCACGATTGACCTTAGCCCAGATAGGTAAACGCAGTCACGCCCTGTACGCCCAGGCCGTCGATCACGAAGACCTTGCCGGCGTCAGCTTCTTCGAGTTTACTGTGAATTCCAGTGGTGACGAACAGGCGATCAAGGTTTAAGCCACCGAAGGCGCAGGCGGTGGTTTCGAGACAAGGTAGTTCCACTTTGCGAAGTTCTTTGCCGGTAGTCGGATCAAAGCAAGTCACGCAGCCACCGTGGCAGAACGCCACCCAAAGATTGCCAGCGGCGTCAATTGTCATGCCGTCTGGGGAGCTGGTGTAACCATGCGCGGCGGTATCGACCGCGATAGTGGCGTTGCTGATCGAGCCGCTGGCGTTGTCGTAATCGTAAGCGCGGATCTGCTTAGTCATGGTGTCGATGTAATACATCGTGGCGGCATCGGCGCTCCAGCAAATACCGTTGGAGTTGGTCACTTCGTCGACTTTGAGCTGCAGCGTGCCGTCGGTGTCGAGCATGTAGAGGTTGGCGTCGCCGATGTTCTTAACTAGGCTGATGGTGCCTGCCCAGAAGCGTCCAGCAGGGTCGCACTTGCCGTCGTTGAAGCGGTTGGTCGCGCGTTTCTCGGATTCGGGGTCGGCTAGATTTTGTTTCTCACTGGTTGTGGGGTCGAAAGTGCTGATACCATTGTCGCCTGCGTAAAGGAAGCCACCTTGTTCACGTGGCACGACTGTGCCGATGCGTTCACCTACATTCCAGCTGACTTCTTCGTTGGTGATCGGATTCAGGGTAATGAGCGCGTGGCCTTCGATATCGACATAAACGAGTTGATTGTTCCACCAGATTGGGCCTTCGCCCCATTTTGAGGTGCGTGTGCCAATGGCTTTGATCGAGAGTTCTGACATATTTGTATTTTTGTGGGAGAGCGGAGAGAACGTCAACTGATGAGAGGGCTTTGAGTAAAAAAGACGGATCAAACTCGACCGACGCTGTGAGCTGACATTTAATCTGCCTGTCGTGCTGCTTTACGTTCTTGTAAGATTCATAGGATCGATTCCAGATTCTCGCGTCTGGTGGGGGCGAGGATTATAATGAATAATGCTTCGAAGTTGGTTAAGGTGATGCTGACTAGCGCGATCTGAAGTGGCCACAGATTCCATTCTGCGAGCAGGCATACGGCGCCGACGAGGATCAGGGACCAGGAGATTTTGGCGGCTTGGGTGTGATCGCTTGGCCGACCGCGGTATTTCCACAGACCCGCGCTAGTTGTGGGTGCGTAGCTGGCCAGTGGCTGGAGGATCTAGCCCAACTCGGATCGGAGCGTCGGGCCCTGCAATAAAATCGAGCCGATTAACCCCGCAAGGCCAGACTGGATGCAGCGGGGTGGGAGGACTTCGCGTTTACCGTTACACTTCAATGGAGTTTTAAATTATCAGCATGACTTCTATTCTGGGGTAACCGAGGTCTCTTTGTGAGCTTCCTTATCAATATAGTCGTCACTTGACAGGATTGAATAAGCCAAAAAACGCCACCCATAATTGGATGGCGTTATAAGAAATATTATACGGAAGGAGCAGTATAGTATCTTCTATTTGTGCTTGCCTGGGCCCTGTCTGCGGCCCGCGCCAATTCCGCCAGATTCAGTCAGAAAACCTTCTGAGCGTATTGCGAGTTTGGCGTCTTCTTTGCGCTCGAGAATTAACGCGTGAGCATCGCCAGATTCATCCAGATAAACGTGACCTTTCTCCAGTACATGAAATGTGCCGCGTAGGCTCTTGCTGTCGATTCGATCCGCTTGTCCGCGGTTGCGTTCAACGACGGTGCCGTATTTGCGGATGAAGGAACTGACGTCGCCTTCAAGAACTGCGACCACGATACTGCCGCCACGTGCTTTATTGTCGTCATCAATTGTATGAGCGACGAAGAAGACGACATCATCAATTTGTGGTCCACCATTGATACGTGTGACTGATACGCAGTCGACGCTGACTTTTTTGCCGTCCCAGTCATCGGGGTGTGTTTTATAGAATTTAGCAGAATCTCTTCCGGAGGTAGTTCCGGCGAAAGAGCTTGTGACGAATAGTGCGGCTGTCAGGGCGAGAAGGATTTTTGGTAATAGTTTCATGGTGAAGTAATTTGAAGGTTCGAGAAGGGTATCGTTCGAGCCTCTCGGAAGTTTCAAAATAATCGATAAAACCTTAACTGTTGCAGGCTCAGGTCGACTCGAGATCGAATCCGTCCTTGTTGTCTTTAACGACCCATCCCTCAGCCAGTAGGGCGTCGCGCAGCTCATCCGCCTTGCCCCAGTCTTTGGCTTGCTTGGCGACCCAGCGGGCTTGTGCGAGGGCGACGATGTCGCTGGGCGCGTCGACCGTGGCTACGTCGACTGTGAATAGTTCGAGTCCGAGCGCGTAGAGTAAAGTGCCCAGCGCTTTAAGCATTGCACGAGCGCCGCCCGCATCGAGGGATGCTGCGGGGTTGGAACCGATGACGCCAAAAATCGCACCTAGGCAGGCTGCGGTATTGAGGTTGTTGCGTAGGGCGTCCCACGCCTTAACGAGGCGGCCGAAGTCTTCGGGCGCCTCGGCGGTGATGTAGCGATTCATCGCGGCTTTGTCCTCGCCGGTGACTGCCAGTAGTGACTCGGCAAAACGCTCGATTTTGCTGAGTCCGCTGTGTGAGGCGTGCAGCCCGTCGAAAGTGAAGTTTAGCTGCTGGCGGTAGCTGCCGGCGATCAGTGTGTAGCGTACGACCATCGGGCTGAAGCCTTTCTGCTGAAGATCGTCCAGCGTGTAGAGGTTGCCGAGGCTTTTGGACATTTTCGCACCCTCAACCATGAGGTGAGCGCTATGGAACCAATGTTTGCAGAAGTCGTGGCCGTGGGCGCATTCGGACTGTGCAATCTCATTTTCGTGGTGCGGAAAGCACAGGTCAATGCCGCCGCCGTGTAGATCGATGGTTTCGCCGCCGAAGGCTGCGTCGACCATGGCGCTACACTCCAGGTGCCAACCAGGGCGGCCCTCGCCCCACGGGCTGGTCCAGTAGTTGCTTTTATCTTCGGCCTTGCGGCCTTTCCAGAGAGCAAAGTCGGTCACGGACTCGCGGTCATATTCGTCGGCGTCGTTGACTTCGCCTGCAGAGTTTTCGGTCTGGGTCTTCAATTCGCGCTGCTTGAGGCGAGAGAGGCGACCATAGTCTTCGAAGGAATTAACGCGAAAATAGACTGAGCCGTCATCGGTCGCGTAGGCATGGCCTTTTTCGATGAGCGTTTCAACCAGCGCGATTTGTTGTGGAATGTGCGCCACGGCACTCGGCTCGATACTCGGCGGACGCATGTTGAGCGACTCACAGTCGGTGTGGAATTTGGCGGTCCATTTGGCGGTGAATTCTCCCAATGAAAGGCCTGCTTCGATCGAGCGGCGAATCGTCTTGTCATCGACGTCGGTGATATTACGCACGTGCGTCACCTCAATACCGTCGGCTTCGGCGACGCGGCGTAACACGTCCTGAATCAGAAAGGTGCGAAAGTTGCCGATATGCGCCGGGCCATACACGGTGGGGCCGCAGCAGTAGAATCGTAGCGCTTGGTCACTCGAGGGAGCCAGCGCTTTGATGGATCGGCTGAGGGTGTCGTAAAGTTGAACGGACATTTGATGAAGTGTGACGGTTAAAAAGTGTGACGGTTAAAAAGTGTGACGAAGCGCGAGTCGCGCGTAGATGGTCTGCCGAGCTGGACCCGCAGGACTGAGTGAACAGTTTGCTTTTTGGGCAGGTGACGGAAAAAAGAGGAAAAGTTAAAAGGGCACAGTGAAGGGGGAAAACTAATGTGTGAAGGTTGAAATGAGGATAAAAGAGTTCGGCTTGAAATGAGTGCAGGAATCGTCATGTTGCTGCGTATGACTGCTTCTTCTGACTTCCGCTTGGACCTAATACATCGCCCACGTCGCATGCGCCGTACTGCTGCCTTACGTGCTTTGGCAAATGAAACGGAGTTACAGGTGCATCATTTAATCCAGCCGATTTTCGTGATTGATGGCGACGGTGCTGCGGAGCCGATCGAGTCGATGCCCGGTATTTCGCGTCTGACGATTCCGCTATTGATCGCGGAATGCCGTGAGCTGTTTGCGTTGGGGATTCCAGCGGTGGCATTGTTTCCGAAGTTGGACGATTCGTTGAAGACCGACGATGGGCGTGAGGCCTTGAACCCTGGCACGTTGGTGCTGCGGGCGATTCGGGCGATCAAGGCAGCGCTTCCGCAGATGGCGGTGATCACCGACCTAGCGCTCGATCCGTATACGGTGCATGGTCACGATGGATTATTCGATGTGCAAGCGGGCGATTTGATCAATGATGCCACGGTCGAAATTCTTGCTGAGATGGCAGTGCTCGCTGCTGAGGCTGGCGCCGATTTTGTAGCTCCCTCGGATATGATGGATGGTCGTGTCGGTGCGATCCGCGCGGCTCTGGATGATAATCGCTTTGAGAAGACCAATATCATGGCCTACTCCGCGAAGTTTGCATCAGCCTTTTATGGTCCGTTCCGTGATGCCGTGGGTAGCGCAAGTAGCGCTGGCACACATCATTTGGATAAGCGCACGTATCAGTTGAACCCCGGCAATCGTCGGGAGGCTTTGATCGAGGTGGCTCTGGATGAAGCGGAAGGTGCGGATGTGCTGATGGTCAAGCCTGCGGGCCCGTATTTGGACATCATCCGCGAAGTACGTGAGTCGACGGAGTTGCCGCTCGCTGCCTATCAGGTTTCCGGTGAATATGCACAACTCCAGGCGGCTGCGGAGCGGGGTTGGCTCGATCTGGAGCGTTGCCGAGATGAGTCGTTGCTCGCGATTCGTCGGGCTGGGGCTGATATGATCCTGACTTATTTTGCGCGGGCGTATGCTGAGAGCGTCGCCGCGGGGTAAGCGCACAGGTGTGCGGGAAAAAGAGGGGGGAGGGGGTGACTCCCCTTCGTGTTCTTTGAGCTTTGCGGGCGTGGGTGGCTGCGGATTTCCTGTGGGCGGGGCGGGCACACTGTTTAGTGCGTGTCAGCCTTTGCGGCTTTTGTGCTTATTCGCGAACTGCTGGCGACGAGCGAGTTCGCGCATGTCGATCGCCGGATCGTCGTCTTCGAAGATTTCTTGGCCAATAATGTGTTCGATGACGTCTTCCATCGTGATGACACCTGAGATGGTGCCAAATTCATCGACTGCGACGCCGAGTTGTTGATGTTTCTTGAGGAAGATCTGCAGGGCATCATCGACTGTCGCGTTGTCAGGGATGTAAATAACTTCGTTGGTCATCGAAGAAATCGGTCGATCGTCTTCGTCTTTCGCCTTAGCACTGAGGATGTCGCGGCGGCGGACGATGCCCGTGATGTTTTCGGTTTCATCGCGGTAGGTTGGGATACGAGCAAAGGGAAGGTTGTTTTCTTTCTCGAATAAGGAGCCGACGGTTTCTGTCTCATCGATCGCGTAAAGCACGGTGCGCGGTGTCATGATCTGGTCAACGAGCACTTCATCGAGGCTTAGTGCGTTGTGAATCACCTCACGTTCATTCGAGGTGAGCGTGCCCTCCTTCGCGCTTTTCTCGGCGAGTAAGAGGATTTCTTCGTCACTATCGGTAGTGGTGTTAGCTGGTTTGAGCAATATGCGCACTAGCACCGCGACGATGTTAGACAGCGGGGCCATGATGGCGCAAACCCAAGTCAGCGGGTAGATTAATATCGGCTGCAGGGCTGGGCGATACAGCACGCCCATATTTTTGGGGATAATTTCTGAGAAAAACAGGATGGCGAGGGCCATTGCGGCGGAGACTTTAAAGAGTATATTGGCATCTTCAGGCCAAATCTTAACTGCAAGCCCGCCGACCATGGT
>JBLHTV010000025.1:0-16564 GCA_047627755.1 Lentimonas sp.
TTGGCGAAGTCGTTTCGATCATGAGACTGCGATGACGGAGAGTGCTGCAAGATGGCTCCTCGTCTCTGCGCGAGATAAATTGTGGTAGTTCTTGCTCTGCTGTTTTGCTACGCCATCTACGGCAGACCTCCGTCGCGCAGGGGCGCAGAGCTAGCAGGTTGTGGACTTGGGCACTTTCCTCAGTTATAGTTCTTTTGTGATATTCTTGTTTTATTTGCCTCAGAAAACTCTGCGCCACTGGCGCCTCTGCGGGAGACTCCATCGTGGGGTGCTTGTTGGTCTGCGGCTCCGTCTACGGCAAGCGATTCTCTAGCCTTCCAAAATCACAAAATATGATGCGCACCAGTATAGTACATTCACAGCGACGAATTCATGAGTCGATGCGCACGCCGAAAACCTCAAGCACAGACTTGTTTAATCAAATAGAGCATTTGCACTAGCAATCGCCTACGCGATGAAGCGGACTTATAGCGCTTTAGCCGCATGACAATGGCCCCATGTCGCAACATTAGACGATTACCCGCCTCGCGCGGCCCATCTCACTGCGGACCACTCCCGCTATTACCGGCAATGCCGCTAATGACAACGGGAACGGCCTGAGTGGCGTGTGCGAGCAGCGCGCCACAATCCCAAGCAAGAGAGCTTAGCTCAGGTAAGTGCAGCAATAATCCGCGCCGCCCTCTTTCACCTTAACCGAGAACTTGGAATTCGCAGGTACATTGAACGAAGTGCCTTCGCCATAAGTGTTCCACTCATCCGAGCCAGCGAGTTTCACATCCATTTCACCACCGAGCATTTCCATCAATTCCGCAGCTTCAGCGCCGAACTCGTAATCACCCGTCTGCATGAAGCCGAGGGTCTTCTTAGAACCATCCGCAAACACAACCGTGCGGCTAGCGACTTGGCCGCCGAAATACACATTGGCTTTTTTTACGATAGAGATATTTTCAAAATTTTCAGACATTCGAGAGGTGATATCGATTCCGCGAGGAGTTGCAATCAGCATTTATTTAGAATCGCTCGTCACATGCTTGGTAGTGAACTGTCGAATCCACTACGACCACCATTGATCGAGCCACCCTTTGATTTTCCTATTTCTCGGAGGTTTCGGATAAGCCGCCGCCTTATCCTACCAGAAACTGGATCCATGCTTGACCCAGCACATCTTAAAAATCAGCCACGGCTGTTCCTGCATCACCGCGATTGAACTGTTTCTCACGTCCGCGCTGCTCTTTATTTGGATCTCCAACACGGCAACCGCCGCGCTACTACTACCCGTCGCAGTCGGGATGCTGGCATACACATCAAGTCCACCTGCGGAGCGCTCATTTTACCCCTAACCTTAGCAGCCTCCTGCGAATTTATACTGCCGGTGGCCTTTCCGCCCAATGCCATCGTGTTCAGCTCAGGCTACATCCAACAACGCGATAGGTTGCGCGTCGGCCTCGTCCTTAAACTGACTTTCGCCGCGCTGTTGACTTTGCATAGTCAGATTCTTTTTCAGCAAAAGACCATAGCTCTCAAAGCATCGAACCGACTACGCGAATTCGCTACAAAACGAATTACTTAATGCCCACAAATACAGGCATATTCTTTATACTCACAGCTTGGACAACCACTCATATTCAAATAAAATGTTTCGCGCACAGGCTTCGCATCAGGAGTCGTTTTGATCTGTAAAATGATCGGCATGCGCTTTATCTCCGGCAGAGCTGCGGTTGAAATTAAACGACCTTCATCTTCAACAAACTCAACTTTTGTAGGTGCACTGCGATCACCGCCAATCGCGGAGACGACTTGATCGGCAACTGGGATGACTTGGCCATCGCGCCCTAAAAATGTAATCTGCACAAAGCGCTCGGGCGTGACCAAGAACTCTAGATACGGCTCAACGATCGTGATAAGACGGCCGCCATTGGGACCACCTTGGGGTACCTGTGCCGCAGGCTTAGTGACTCCATGGCTATGCCCGCCATTGCCGTGATCGTGTCCCGCTGCAGCATAACAATAAGTTGCGCCGAACAAGACTAGTGTCGCAATGAGGAGAACTTTGAAGGGTGTTTTCTGTTTCATAATATTTTCTTAGATTTGATTAAATAAAGGTGACCACGGACTAAACCGAGGTCGTCCCTCGCGGATTGTAGCATTGTATTACCCGGAAGCAGCGGCTCCTAGCCGTATAGACTTTTCGGCAGACTTTTGAAAGAAGGCATAAAAGATAGCAGGCGTCACCGCGAGGCCGAGCAGCGTCGAGCTAATCAAGCCACCTACGATGACGATCGCTACGGGATTGAGAATTTCTTTGCCCGGTTCATCTGCGGCAATGATCAATGGGATCAAGGCAAGGCCTGCAGAGATCGCAGTCATCAAGATCGGCACCAGTCGCTCCAGTGTGCCGCGCACCACCATCTCGCGCGTAAATGCTTCACCTTCGTGCCGCATCAAGTGCAGATAGTGCGAGAGCAGCATAATATTATTACGCGCAGCAATACCAGTTACTGCGATGAAACCAACCAGCGTGGCGATACTGATATTGTTCAAAGTCATGCTGGTATAAAAGACCCCGCCGATCAAAGAAATCGGAATGATGCTCAACACCAGCCACACGAAACTAAAGGTTTTGAAATAGCTATAGAGTAAGAAAATAATCAGCAGCAGAATCATTACACACATAATAAAGATGGTGCGCCTCGCGTCTTGCTGCGCCTGATATTCGCCTTCAAACGCTACGCTATAGCCTTGCGGTAAAACCAACTCCTCGGCGACTTTACTCTGTAAGGTTTCGACCACTGCATTCAAATCGTCTGTGGTCGGATTGATTGAGACCACAAAGCGGCGTAGGGTGTTTTCGCGCAGAATTGTGTTCGGCCCAGTCGCTTGATGGATTTCTGCCACGTAGCTCAATGGCACGCGCTGTCCACTCAGTGTATCGATATACAAATTCGACAACCGCTCGGGTGATTCACGCCACTCAAGCGGCAGACGCACGACTAAGTCATACACACGCTGCCCTTGGTAAATTTCGGCCACGACTTCGCCGCCCATCAAGGAGGACAACTGCTCGTTCAATTTCCCGGGTGTCACGCCATACGCCAGCGCACGGTCACGATCGACTTCGATCCGTAGCTGAGGAATCATCGCCTGCTGCTCCGCACGCGCTTCTTCCATGCCTGGAATCGCCCGTGCGATCTCAGTGACTTGGTTGCCGAGGCGACGTAATTCGCTTAAGTCAGGCCCATAGATTTTGACCGCGACCTTCGCAGACACACCACTGAGCATGTGCCCAATGCGGTCCGCCAATGGCGTGCTCATCGCGCTGAATGTGCCCGGAATCGTGCGCATGGTGACACGTATTTCTTCTAAGACTTCCTTGCGGTCCCGATCAGACGTTTCGGTAAATTCGATATCAAACTCAACCGTCGAGACGGGCACCACATGGTCACCACGTTCGGCACGGCCGACACGATAACCGACTGTTTCGACTTCTGGAATCTGCAACAGTAAGTCCTGCGCGGTATCGGAGAGTTCAGTGGTCTGCTTCAGCGAGGTGCCTGGTGCAGTGGTCATTGCGATCAATGCGGTCGGCTCTCGAAACGCTGGCAAGAAATTGCCCCCCATCGAGGTCAACGACACATACGCGAAAAATAGCAGCACCCCAGTAATCAGTAACACGAGAAACGGCTGTGACAGCGAAAAGTTGAGCCATGTCTTGTGAAAGCCCCACTTCAAGCCACGCACCATGAATCCATCGACATGCACTTCACCCGCCTTTGGGTTTAATAAAAACGAACACAGCACCGGGATAACAGTCAACGAAACCACGAACGACGCACTCATGCTAACAATCGTCGCAATCGCAATCGGCGAGAATAGTCGTCCCTCCACGCCGCTCAATGCGAGTAACGGCAAGAACACCAAAATGATCAATACTGTGGCATACAAAATCGACGAGCGCACCTCAGCGGAGGCACTCGCAATCACTTCAAGATTCGGCCGTGGATTCGGGACACTCGCATTCTCGCGCAATCGGCGAAACACATTTTCCACATCTACAATCGCGTCATCGACCACGATACCAATCGCCACAGCAAGTCCACCCAGCGTCATCGAATTGACACTCAAGTCCATCAGGTCGAACACCAGAATCGTGATGCCGAGTGAAAGCGGAATCGCAGTGAGCGTGATTAAAGTAATCCGCACATTGAACAGAAACAGAAACAGCACTAACCCCACCATGATGGCACCGTCACGCAGCGCTTCTTCCAAATTTCCAATCGAAAGATTAATAAAGTCGGATTGCCGATAGAGCGTGACTACTTTGACCCCAGTGGGGAGGGTCTGTTGCAGATCGGTGAGCGCGGCTTCCACTTTCTCAGTTAAATCTATGGTATCAAAACCTGGCGACTTTGTTACACTGAGGATCACCCCTGGGTAACCCTTTACCACACCATCCTGGGTAATCTGCTTGCTGCCAAGGCCAGCATCGCCACGCATTGGCTCAATATCCCACACCAGCGAGGCCACATCAAGCAGACGAATCGGCCGGTCATTCTCGTACGCGACGACCGTGTTACCGATCTCATCCAGGTCAGTCGTCATCGCCAAATTACGCACCATGATCTCTTGAGAAGATTCCGTTAAAAATCCGCCAGTCGTATTTTTAACTGCTTGAGCAGAGGCATCGCGTATTTGTGAAAAGGATACACCCATCGCCAACATCTTATCTGGGTCCGGCTGCACTTGTACTTGCTTCACCCCGCCGCCCATCGACAGCACTTCGGCGATCCCTGGAATGGATTGCAGTTTTCGGGCAATCGTCCAATCCGCCAGCGAGCGCAACTCACGCGGGCTCGTTTCCCCGCTAGGATCTGCCAATCCGACCAGTAGGATGTTACCCATAAGCGAAGCGACTGGCGTCATATAAGGGCTCACTCCTTCGGGCAATGATTCACTCGCACTAGTCAAACGCTCCTGCACAAACTGACGCGCTTGGTAAATGTCCGTACCCCATTCGAATTCGACGAAGATTAAGGACAAACCCACATCGTTGATCGAACGCAGGCGCGACACGCCCGTCACCCCCATCAGCGAATTCTCCAATGGAATTGTCACCAGTGTTTCCACTTCTTCGGGAGCAAAACCAGCGGACTCGGTTAAAATAGTCACTGTCGGCTTGGTCAAGTCCGGTAACACTTCGACCGGAAGCTCCATCGCTTTCTTGATTCCTAGAACGAGGACGATGACAACCAGGGCCAAAATTAATGGCCTTTGTGAAAGAGAAAATCGTATGAGTTGATTTAACATGGTCCGTAATTTTGAATGAAGATCATGCCCTTATCCACGGCGTTGGTTCCACCAACGCTGCGAAGCGACCAAGAGGATTAACGTCAACACGCCCGCATAAATCATCAGTGCCAGGCTCGAGCTATGCGCGCCTTCGTGATCATGGGCTTCTTCGGGCTCTGCTCGCTTCGCTTTATCGGCATCAGTGAGTTCCGAACCATCCTCATTGTGCTCATGTCCATGCGCGGCATCTAACGCCTCCTTCAACGAGATACTTTGTCCGCCACCAGCAAAGCCCAACGAATACGAGCCCTGGGTGACGACTTCATCACCAGGAAACAAACCACTCAGTACTTCATCGAATCGATCATTGCGCTCTCCAATAACGATGGGAACACGTAGAAATGCATTAGGCAGATCGAAGTCCTTCACAAACACGACACGATTGGCATGGTCTCCCTGAATCGCGGCACGTGGCACTGCCAACACATCCGCCCGCGAATCAAGCACTACAGCAAACTCCACACGCATTCCCGGGCGCAGTCGCCCATCCTTATTATCCAGCAGAAAGATCCCCTCCACCGCTCCCGCTCCTCGGTCGGCATTCACACCAAAGCGCACTAGAGTCGCGTCAAACAACGACTGCCCCAAAGCAGGCACCTTGATATGCGCATAACTGCCCACTTGTACACGCGCGGCTACATTTTCCGGAATTTTCGCCACGGCCCACATACTCGAACGATCCGAAATATCCATCAACTCGACATCAGGTTGCACGGGTTGCCCAAGGCGTATATGTGAATTCACCACCAAGCCACCTCGCGGGGCCTTCAATTCCACTTGAGGCGGCGGGTTGCCAATGAGGCGGGTCTCAATCGTCGCCACCACATCGCCGGCTGCCACGGCATCTCCTTCGAATGCATGTAGACCGACCACACGACCAGCGACACGAGAGGACAGCACAGAATGCTTCGATGGGATTTCTTCAATCCGACCAATCGCAAACACCGTGGTCTCGAAATCACGCGCTTCGACTTCAACGGTCTGGATCCGAAGATTCGCGACGCCTGTCGCATCGAGAATAATAGGCGCATCTGTCGCAGCCCGTGACGCCGTGGCACTTAGCAGCGATAAACAGACGGCACTCAGGCTGAGATTAAAATTTGTTTGTTTCATTTAATTTAATTAAAAAAGTTTTTTGGGTAATTGGAGCACCGGTTGCACCTGAACGGTGGCGGCTTTCCAGCGGATCATCGCCAGCTCGAAATCGTGCAGCTTAGACAATTGTGCAGATTGCACCCGAAGGCCCTGCTCCTGTGAGCGAAACAGCTCGACGAGGTCAATTTGCCCAGCGCCATAAGCCGTATTCATCTCGGCTAGATTTTTTGCTACCAACTGCGTTAGATTACCCTCATACTCGCGTCCTTGTTCGTAGAGGCTCACCGCCCGTGTCGCCTGCGTGTGTGCTTCGCTGCGCACCTCTAAACCGACGCGGTCGAGTTCGTATTTGAGCTGCCTTTGCTCGGCGCGACCGGCAAGAATCGCACCTTCTTTTCGATCCAACAACGGTAGTGGGATCGATAAACCGACGCCAAAGAAGCGATCCGTCCCCAAGCCACCAGGGTCATCTATGCCACGTTTTTCTTCGAAGAACACGCGCACCGCAATGTCTGCCCAGCGCTCCGCCTTCGCCACCGATATACGCTTATCGGACATACGATACAGCAGCGACTTCATGCGATATTCGGGATGCTGCATGAGTGACTCCTGCGTGAGGATGGCCAACTGCGGTTCCGTGGCGGGCAGTTCAAATTGATGGGTTAAGATCAGCTCGGCATTCACATCAGCTCCTACCAGTTGCTTCAATTTAGCGAGTTCCAATAACAGCGCATTCGAGAGTTCCTGCTTCTCTTGTTCCACGGCATACAACTCGATCTGCACTTGATTGGTCTGCACCGAAGAGACTTCCCCAATGGAAACCCGCGACTCCATGAACTCTGCAAACTTACGATTCAACTCCAGACGCTCGTCGCGCAGTTCGATTTGAGCCCTTATGGCAGTCGCAGCAGCGACCGAGGTCTCGACCGCCCGAGTCAGCAGACGTACGTGGTTGGCAACTTCCGCTTCGGCCAATTCGATTTCATCTTGCGCGATCGACTTTTGCAGGCGCAGTCGGTTCGTTACGGGAAAGCGCTGCTCGAAGCCAACCGCATAGCCATACTCGCCTTCATCGTTAAAAGTCCGATCTGTGGCATAATCGATACTGAACTCTGGATTTGTCCAACGCCCCGCTTGTTGACGATTCCCGTGCGCACGATTGATCGTGGTGCGTGCCGCATTCAGCGCTGGGTTCTGTTGCAATGCACTTACCACAGCTTGCTCTTTGCTAAGCAAGAGCGGTGCGGCGGCTAGACTACTCAAAGTTGATTGAACAATGAGGGCGAACGCGGTAACGCGTCCTAATTTCAAAAAGTTAACCATAAAAATCCTAATACAATGAAGCTGTGGCGTAGCGTACTGCTACAAATACGACTGGTTTGATTAAACCAGTAAAGCTAAGTGTATTAGGATATCAGACCCGCAGGACTGTCTTCTGAATGTAGTAATCGGTCAACCAATGGACCGACGGCGGTGGGCCACGCAAGCGAAGCTGCAAGCCAAGTGGAGACTCCACGTGGGGGACCACTAAATCATGAAAATTGAATTCTGCCACCGCTAGAGTCGGCAGGTCAATACGATGCACCTCATTTAAGCGCGAAGGAATCAATTCAGCCCCCTGCAACTTCAGATCGGTGCAATCATCTTTGACAACGCACAGTGCCACTTCCTGAGACTCTACATGATCATGTCCATCCGCACAGTGTCCATCCGCACAGTGCCCATGCATTGAGTCTTCTGACTCGAAATGCACCGCGAAGTCATGATGAAAGCACAGTAACAAACTAGGAACACCCGCTAACGCGACGTTCCAAACAAAGAGGCTAAGTAGCCATGCAACTGTGATTTTCTTAATCAAGAGGCTGTAATATATTAGAACTCAATTAAAGCTGTCAAGCTCCGGGCAGATTGGTTCCTTTTTAAGAATGAGAATTCCGAAGCTAGCGCGCTTCGAAACGACCATCCGCTCGCTTGCCCACCAGGCGCTTCAGCTCCAAGCCCATCAGGACACCAGAGATCTCGGAGATCGGCTTCTCTAGATGCTCCGCCAATGCATCGGGTGATGCCATTTCACCTCCAACAAAATAATCCATCACCGCCTGCTCTGCACCTGAGAGGGACGGTGGTGACGATTCCGTATCCTCCAGATCCAGCTCCGGCTCTTGTACCGGAAACTGCATCCGCTTATAGCGAAGCTCTTCCAAGATATCATCCACCGAAGTCACCATGATTGCGCCATCGCGAATCAACTGATGACAGCCGCCGCTGCTTGCTTGATCAATTCGGCCAGGCACCGCCATCAACGTGCGCCCTTGCTCACCCGCAAAACGCGCAGTAATCATGCTGCCCCCCGACACCGCACTTTCCACCACAATCACTCCTTGGCACATGCCAGCCACTACTCGATTGCGCATCGGAAAAGTCTGTCGATCCGCCCGTCGCCCAAAAGGGAACTCACTGGCGACCGCGCCATGCGCGACAATATTTTCATACAAGTCCTTATTCTCCGGCGGATAAATAGTATCTAAGCCGCAACCAAACACCGCGACGGTTTTACCGCCCGCCTCCAGTGCGCCCTCATGAGCCGCGGTATCGGTGCCACTCGCCATACCACTGACAATGCAAAATCCGAGCCGAGCTAATTCGGACGCAAATCTTTTCGTGACACTGCGGCCATAGAGCGTGGAACGGCGCGTGCCGACAATCGCCACACAAGGACGATCCACGATGTATTCACCCTGCCAATACAAACCAATAGGCGGATCATACGTTTCTCTGAGTAATTCCGGAAACTTATCATCTTCTTGTATAAAGAATCGAGTGCCAGTCTGACGCATCTTTGCCACCTCTTTGGCGAGATCAAAACGGTCTGCCCAATGCACCAGCGCATCAGCAGCCTTGGGCCCAACTCCTTTTACTCCGAGCAGCTTAGCATGCTTACCAGCAAGCACCGCCACAGCGTCGCCGCCAAAAGCATCCATTAGATGCCGCAACATGATCGGCCCTACATGCGGCAAGCCATTAAGCACCAACAATGCTTGGCGTTGATTCAGTGACGAAAGCATTTTTAGATGCTAGCACTTAGATTTCCGGGCACAATCTTATAGTGTCTAGGTAATTACTCAGAATATAAATTAAGACAGGGACGACTGCCCCAGTAATACATTGATGTTGTAGCAGCCGCGCGCGGGCGCGGTTTTTAATGCGACTAAAACCCAAACGCGCTGACAACACACCAGGTCTAGGTCGAGCGGCCGGTTACACTCCACTAAAAACCTAAACTCGACGAAGCACGCTCGACAGATAATCTAGCACTTGCGTAGTACACACTGCGACTTGCCCATGCGCCCGCGCTAGTCGCTGCGCGGCCAGCCCATGCAGCACGACACCACGAGCTACTGAGGTTTGCGTACACGTTTGGTCTTGCGCAATCATACCGCCAACTAAACCGGCGAGCAAATCGCCACTGCCGCCGCGCGATAGCACGGGACCGCCATAGGGATTATACCAGACATTTTCACCATCACAGATCCGCGTATGCGCCGACTTAAGGACCATCGTCACACGATAACTTTGGCAAAACGTCCTCAAGGTCTCATTCGTATAATCAGGCACATCGAGTTTCGCAATCCCCATAAACTCGCCCATATGTGGCGTCAAGATAACCGGCCCCGCTGAGGCCTTGCGCTTTAGCACCAAGCTCATCACACGCGTCCGTAGTGCGTCTGCATCTAAAATGACTGGCAGATCCACTTGCTTCACAATCTCCTGCGCGACCATCTCGGTATTGCGATCTTTGCCCATTCCAGGGCCAAGCAGTACTGCCGTCGCCTGATCAATACGATCCAACAGCAATGGCAGCGCCCGAGGATTCAGCGTGCCATTGGTAGTCTCGGGCCATGGCACCCACATCGCTTCCGGCACCTGGGCGGCAAGCGCTGCTGCCACCGAAGCGGGCGCAAAGGCAGTCACGAGACCAACGCCCGAGCGCACTGCAGCTTGCACCGCCATCAATAAAGCACCAGGCATAAAGGCCGAACCGCCGATCACAAACAGGTGGCCGAATGCACGCTTATCCACCCCTGCAGGTCGCAAAGTCCGCAGCGAATCCAGCACATGGTCGTTCAGCACCATCTCAGCAGCATCCACCCCTGCCTCAGCGGGTGTATGAGGAAATCCTAAATCGATCATGCGCACTCGCCCGCATTCGACGTTGCCGACGAATAACACCTTTTTCGCCACTCCAGTCGCATACGAAAAATCGGCGTGAAACGTCAATTCATCGGAGATGTCGCCCTTACCGCTCGGCACATCAACCGCAGCACGCAGGCCGATTTTTTCGTAGCAATTAACTGCTTCAATTAGCACACGCATGAGCGCACGTACTGGTGACTGAAACGACATGCCCAACAAGCCATCAATACAAATATCAAACCCACGATCCGCTGAAGCCGCGTCCAAGAGCTCATGGATCGACGCCACGTCGCAGTTGGCATCTAACTGATGCTCACTGACCCGGCCTTTCAACTGTTGATACGCACGAGCAGCCAAAGGCTTCAAATCGCTAGGATCGGCAGCAAAGATTACAGTCACCCGTGCCCGTGGAAAATCCGCCAGCAACTGGCCGCAAGTGAGCAACGCATCTCCACCGTTATTGCCCTTACCGATTAAAGCCAGCACACTCAGCCCTTGTGGCAACGCTTGCAGCTCTTGATAATCCAAGCAGATTGCCTTGGCAATACCGAGCCCAGCCTGCTGCATGGCAGCCCATTCGGCCGCTTCATCCACAAGAATTGAAGCTTCTAGCTGCGCTGCCTCTTGGCATGTGAGTATGGGGTGAGCACAAGGCATTGCTTTCAAAATATTAAATTAAAAATGGGGATGAAATCATGAGCGGAGAGCATTATGAGCAAAAACACTACCATGCAGGCACCTAAAGAACACATTTTTTTTACCTTCATCGTCGATTAGCGGAAAAAGGGTAAAGGCGGGAGGGCGAGTCGCCCTCCTTTGCAGCAACACAGGATCAATGAACGCGACTCGCCCACACCCCTATCATGGTTCAATTCCTTAAATAAGCGCCCCCCAGCAAGGACCCCTTACCTCTCAGATGAAACTGTCTGTCGGTTCAATCGAAACTTCCCCACTAATCGACGATGAAACTTTTTTTATTTCATCCCAGTCTGGTTCGATGGACGGACGCCCTTGCCGATCCACCTCGCAAAAAGCCCAGTGGACTGATCAGGGCAAACACGTTCGCTTGCTGAACCAGCCAAGCACCCCGATCACAAAGAATACTTTATTTTAAATACGCCTTGATCTCTCGAACGGCTTGCGACACGCCGACAAACAAAGCGCGGCTCACGATGGTATGTCCAATATTCAGCTCATGCAGGTGTGGGATCTTCAGCACTTCGCTGATGTTGGTATAGTTAATTCCATGTCCAGCATTCACCACTAGTCCAAGACTGTGCGCCAACACCGCGCCCTGGCAAAGAATCTCCAACTCTGCCGCGCGGCGTTCACCGTAGTATGCATTCGCATACGCTCCAGTGTGTAACTCGATCCACTCTGCCTTGAGCTCAGCCGAGGCCTCGATCTGCGCTGGGTCAGGATCGATAAACAAACTCGTGATGATACCCGCTTCGGTCATGGCCGATACCACATCGCCCACACGCGACATCTGACCGACAATATCAAGGCCGCCCTCCGTGGTGACTTCCTCGCGGCTCTCCGGCACCAAACAGACAGAATCCGGCTTGAGCTCCAACGCATATTTGATCATCGCTGGCGTGCAGGCCATTTCCAGATTTAGGCGCGTGCCGATCTGTTCGCGCGCGCGACGCACGTCCGATTCCTGAACATGGCGCCGGTCTTCACGCAGGTGAATGGTAATGCCATCGGCACCCGCCTGCTCGCACAGCAACGCAAACGCCACGGGGTCGGGCTCGACCTCATTACCATGATCGAGCGCATGCTCGCGAAAGCGCACCTGACGCACTGTCGCGCAGTGGTCTACATTGACACCTAGAAGAATGTTAGAAGCGGTGATAGTCATAAAGAGTGAACAACTTGGCGATTTCATCGAAAGAGTCCACCCGAGTTTCACATTTTTGCGGCAAAGTAGCAGCGCCCCTCTAAGGGCTTCAAAGAAGTAACTCTCAATAGCACATGACCCGCGTGCCGCTCCCCCTCGTCCACCAAGTACTTCGGCGACGGCTTTCATTCGATCAGCGACACTTACGGATCGCAGCGATTACACCAATCGCTTACTCAGATTGCATACCGCTTCAGACACCGAATTAATCGGTAGCCCCGAAAGCACATCCTGCGCTAACATAACACCCACGGCCGACTGCAACTAGGCCGACGGCTTCCAGTCGATCAGAGTCACTTGCGGATAGCGGCTGTTGCGCCAATAGTTCCACGAAAAGCGCACCGCTAAATCAATTGACTGGCCCACTTCTGGCACGCCGCGCATGCGCCATGCGATACCAGCGACGCCACTCCGACTACCGTCAACTATTGGCATGCGGAAACGGAAGTTGCCCTCGCCGAAGGCGTGCGGCGCTTCTTCAAGGACGACGCCACGCAAACCAAACACTGGCTCGGCATTGCCCTGACCAAAGGGATGCAAGCGGTCCAGCTCTTCAAGTAAGCCCTCTTCTAAGTTTTCGACCTCCAACCAAGTGGACAACTGCAGCGATGGCTCAGGTAAGCCATCGGGATAGAGCACCTTCAAGCTTTTGAGATAGCACTCGGTAAATGCTTTAATATTCGCGACTTTCAGCGAAACACCTGCCGCCATCGGATGGCCGCCCCAGTGGCCGAGGAAATCGGTACAACGTTGAAAGACTTCGACTAAATTCACCGTCGCCACACTACGCCCCGAGCCATGCGCATCTTCACCATCTGCACCAAGAATCACACAGGGCTTATGAAAATGACGACTCACACGACTGGCCACGATGCCGACGACACCAGGGTGCCAGTCTTCGCCAAACAACACGATACCTGGTTCATCCGCAAATTCCTCAGCCGCACGTTGTTCTGCCTTTGAAGCAATGCCACGCTCAATACCTTGGCGCTCCCGATTCATCGCATCGAGCTCTTGCGCAATCTTTTGGCAGACAGCCAGATCGTCGCTCAACAGCAGATTCATCGGCAGTGACGCATCACCCAAGCGCCCGCTCGCATTAATGCGCGGCGCGAGTTTAAACGAAATATCCGATGCCGCCATTTCTTGACTGGCATCCATGCCGCTGATCTCAGCCAAGGCGCCAATCCCAATGCGGCCATTCGCACGCAGGTGGCGCAAGCCGAACCATGAGAGGATACGATTCTCCCCGCGCAACGGCACGAGGTCGGCAATCGTACCCATCGCGACGAGGTCCAGATAATCTTTGAGTTGAATGCCATCCACGCGCGGATCTTCAGCCTCGCGGCGACTTTTCAGGAGCCCGTGCAAGAGCTTAAACACTAGACCCGCGGTACACAAATCGCGCCACGGCGCATCTTCAACATCGTTCACATGCGGGTTTACAAAAATGCACCCTTCAGGCGCGACCGTCTTGGTCTGGTGATGATCCACCACAATCACATCGCAGCCCAACTCACGCAGATAAGCGATCGGCTCATGCGCGTTAGTGCCACAGTCCAGCGCAATAAATAGATCTGGCACTTCACCTGCGAAGACACGCGTGATCGCCTCACGACTCAAGCCGTAGCCCTCATCTAAACGCAGCGGCACACAATAGCGCGGCTCTAGGCCGAGGGTACGCAACATACTGACGAGCTGCACGGTACTGGTCACACCATCGACATCGTAATCGCCAAAAACCAACACCGACTCCTTCGCCTCAATTGCCTGCTCGATACGCGTCACCGCTGCGCGAAGGTTTTCCAGCGCGAATGGGTTCTCTAAGTGGGCAAGACGCGGGCGCAGAAACTCTTCCGCAGCCTCGACCGTCGCCAACCCGCGCTGCGAGAGCAATTCACCCATCACTTTAGACACACGCAACTCCGCGCTTAAATCAGCGGCGATTGTGTCGTTAGTCTCAGTTAGGGTCCAAAGCATAAATTAAAGTGTAGATGTTAGAATCGTAGCGCTGCCGATTGGCGACTTCAATCGATCATTTGAAATAAAGAATGGCGAACCGTTACCGATTCGCCATTCCTGTTTCAGAAATCAACCAATGATCCGCTTAATTCTCACTCGAGCTCTCCCACTCGTAGCGCTTCGGCGTGAGCTGATGCTCTTCGACGTGGCGACGGTCACCTTTGTGCCACCAGTAGAATACGGGGCTGGCGATGAAGATAGAGGAGAACGTTCCGGTAAGAATACCAATAATGAAGATGAAGGAGAAATCAGTGATGACTCCAGCTCCGAAGATGTACAGCGACAGAGCCGCAAGCAATGTGGTGATACTAGTAAGCAATGTACGAGAGAACACTCGGCTGAGCGCAAGATTGATAATCGAGCGTAAATCGGTACCGGGGTTGAGTTCCAGTTCTTCACGGATACGGTCAAAGGCAACGATCGTATCATTGATTGAGTAACCCACGATCATAAGAATCGCAGCCAACATCGGCGCGGTGAATTGGCCGCTCACAAAGATACCCAGTTCGCCGCAAATGACGAAGATGCCGATCGTCATCAAGACGTCGTGAATCGTTGCGACGACTGCGCCGACTCCGTAGCCTACTTCGAAGCGGAAAGCGACGTAGAGGAGGATGCCACCCAATGCGCACAACACAGAATAAAGCGCATTCCATTGGATGCTCTTCGATACAGATGCACCGATTTGAGTGATGCCAGTCTCGATTAGATTCGCATCCGGAAAAGCAGCTTGAAGCTGCTCGAGAACTGGACGCGCTTGATCAAATGGTGTTTGCAACTTCAGAATTTCAACATCCTGCCCAATAAGGCTCTGGTACATCGGAGTCACATCGCCGAGATCTTTGTCCACCACCACTTGCATGATCTCATCAGTGCCGAGGCGCTGATCATAGGCGACTGTCATCTCATCACCACCGGTGAAATCTTTACCCAAGATATTGTCATGGTGAACCACTACACTGATGACACCAGCGAGCACGATCAGCCAAGAAGCGATAAACGCGGGCTTACGGTATTTGAAGAAATCGAGCTTCTTGGATGGGAATAGATCCATACCCAGTACTTTTTGTAAACCGATACGATGCACGAGGAAGTCGACCAAAAATCGAGTCACTACCAGCGCACAGAAAATCGATGCACAGATACCAATTGCAAGCGTGATGCCAAAGCCCTTAACCGGACCAGTACCGAGCCAGATCAGAATCGAAGCCGTGATCAAAGTCGTGACGTTGGCGTCCACAATCGTCGAAGTTACCTTATCGAATGCACCTGCGGTGGCATTCTTAATACTTTTGCCACTCTTAAGCTCTTCACGTAAACGCTCGAAGATCAAAATATTGGCATCCACCCCCATCCCGAGTGTCAGCACCAGTGCCGCGACACCAGGAAGTGTCAGCGTCGCACCAAGGCTGGCAAGTACACCAAGAACGATGACGATATTAACCAAAGCGGAAATAACGGCGACCACGCCGCCAGCAAAATAATAAAGGAGCATGAACCCGATCACTAGACAGGCAGCCCATTGAGCTGCATTGATCGAGCTAGCGCGTGCGCCAGCTGCTAATGTCGGTTGCACCTCATACATCTGGTCCACACGCAACTCAACGGCGAGCGGGTTATTCAAGACGTTGGCAAGAGCGATCGCTTCACGTTGCGAGTAAGTGCCAGTGATCTGCGCGCGACTAGACAGCACGCCGTTCACAGTTGGTGCAGAGTAAAGCTTGCCGTCGAGGACGATGGCAAGAGGCTTGCCGATCATTCTCTCAGTCACAGCAGCGAGAATGTCCGCACCATCGCTGGTCATTTCGAGATTGATCTGAAAACCACCAGTCTGCGTTTGCGAGACATAGGCATCATCGACGATTTCACCCGTCGCCTCGGGGATGAGCTTGATAAACATGAGGCGCTCAAAGACTTCACCCGTCTTACGATCTTCAATCTCCTCAGCGAGCACTTCATAGCCGACAGGATATTTGTTCGTTGGTGTCGTATCGGGGGTCAAAG
>JBLHTV010000026.1:0-16521 GCA_047627755.1 Lentimonas sp.
GGCGATTCCACCGAGAGCTCCTCTGCCGGTAAATTCCTGATCGCCACCGTGAAAGGCGACGTCCACGACATCGGCAAGAACATCGTTGGCGTGGTGCTCGCTTGCAACAATTACGAAGTCAAAGACCTCGGCGTGATGGTCTCCTGCGATGCCATCCTTAAGGAAGCACAAGAATGGGGCGCGGACATCATCGGCCTCTCCGGCCTGATCACGCCGTCACTGGACGAGATGATTTTCAACGCCGGCGAAATGAAAAAGCGCGGCTTCACCCTGCCACTCCTTATCGGCGGCGCCACCACCAGCAAGGCGCACACCGCGATCAAAATCGCCCCGCACTACGACCAACCAGTGGTCCGTGTCGGTGATGCCTCGCTGGTCACTGAAATCTGCAACAAGCTGCTCAACCCAGAAAAACGCGCCGCCTTTGCGATCGAATTAGAAATCGACAACGTCAAGCAACGCGAACGCTTCGCCCTCGCCAACTCGACCAAGGACCTCCTGCCGATCGCCGATGCCCGTGCCAAAGCCTTTCAATACGACTGGGCCAACGCCGACCTCAAAGCTCCGAACAAAACCGGTGTCACCGTCAGCGATCATATCCCACTCGATGAGCTAGTAGAGTTCTTCGACTTCTCCCCCCTCTTTTGGACCTGGGAGCTCAAAGGCGTGTATCCAAAAATCTTCGATAGCAAAAAATACGGTGCCGAAGCCACCAACATTTACAACGACGCCAAAATTTTACTCGAACAAATCGTCAAAGAGAAACGCTTCCGCGCCCGCAGCGCCATCGGCCTGTGGTCCGCCAACTCCGTCGGCGACGACATCGAAGTCTACGGCGACAAAGGCGAAGTGCTCGGCAAGCTCCACACCCTGCGTCAGCAGAAGAAGAAGGAGCGCAGCGACACCTACTACGCTATGTCTGATTTCGTGGCACCCAAGGAAAGCGGCCAAGTCGATGCCTGCGGTGCCTTCGTCGCCTGTATCCACGGAGTGGATGCATTTTCCAAAGAATTTGAAGACGCCGGCGACGATTACAGCTCGATCATGGTCAAAGCCATCGGCGACCGCTTCGCCGAGGCCGTCGCAGAATACACACACCAGAAAGTCCGCAAAGACCTCTGGGGCTACGCAGCCGACGAAACACTCAGCAACGAAGAGCTGATCAAAGAAAAGTATCGCGGCATCCGCCCAGCAAGTGGTTATCCAGCTACGCCCGACCACACCGAGAAGGCCGCTATTTGGGATCTCCTCGCCGCCGAAGCCAACACCGGAGCCAAGCTCACCGAAAACTTCGCCATGTATCCCGGCAGCTGCGTCAGCGGCCTCTACTTCGCCCACCCCGACGCGAAATACACCCACGTCGGCCCACTCAACAAAGATCAGTTTGAAGACTACGCAGAGCGCAAAGGCCTAAGCCTAGAAGAAACCGAACGCTGGCTAGCGCCGAATCGGGGGTATTAAACAAGAACCCACTCTGGCAACCCACAACTAAACACTGCGTAAGGCTCGATTCAGCGAACAAAAACCCACCGAACTCCGCGCACTCTGGCCCCAGCTGTGCTCAACCAAAAAAGCCCTCGTCGTGAAACGAGGGCTTGGGGGAAATTTAGTGCTTAGCGAACAAACTTTGCCATGTTGGCAAGTTCACTTACTGGTAGCAACAGTCGGCTTGTTAGTCGGCTTTTGGCTCGTCGTTGCAGCATTCGCCTTCAGCTTTTGGCTCGTCATTGCAGCAACCGCCTTCTTTGCCTTCATCGCCACCGCCACAGCAGCCGCCACCTTGTTGAATCTGGCCGTTTGCGATCTCTTCTTCAGTCGCCGCGCGAACTTCTTGGATCGTCACGTCGAAGTTGAGGTGTTTGCCCGCGAGCGGGTGGTTACCATCGACAGTGACATCGTCGTCTTCGACTTTAACCACACGAACCGAGACCGGGCCTTCATTAGTGTTGGCTTGAAACTGCATGCCTGCCTGAAGGTCTTCGACGCCCTGAAAACGCTCCTTCGGCACGACTTGCTCCAATGCCGGATTTACTTCGCCGTAGCCGTTTTCTGGATCGACGCGCACTGCTGCAGTCTCACCAACGAGCTTACCTACAAGGGCGGCCTCGAGGCCTGGAATAATGTTACCATGACCGTGAAGATAGACCATTGGTTGTCCCGGCTGGGACTGGTCAATCAAAGTTCCTTCGTCATCTTTAAGAGCGTAGTCCATTGCGACTACTGTGCCATCTGCTATTTGCATAATCTGTAATATTTGTGATTTCTGCGCAATTGCGCACCGAGATGAGTAGTCAATATCCACGTGCCGTCAAAAAGAAAGCGACATATTTCGCCAAACCATTGACCAATCTTACTGACTTCAAGTACTTCAGCACGCAAACTCACTTGACGGACGGGCTAAAAATGGGGTTTCTATGCAGTCGCACGCATGCACGCACCACACTTTTGATGCCTTCCTGCTTTTCGGCCTATGCCCATTCAAGACAATTCTCTGTTCCGACGCCTTCATAAACATGCGCAAAAGCGTCTGGTGTTTGATCCTGGGGTTTCACGAAATAAGCAACTACCGGCCTACAAGCGCTACATCCAACTGGAGATGGAGATGCTGAAGCGCCACCATCAAAAGGGCGAACCAGGCCTCAAAACCTGCCAGGAACGTGCCGCGATGGTCGACGTCGTCATCGAGAACCTATTTCTCGCCGCGCTCGACCTATATACCACCGAGCACGGGCCCATCCCCTGCAAGATGGCGGTGCTCGCGACGGGCGGCTACGGGCGGCGAGAGCTCAACCCGCACAGCGACATCGACATCATGTTCCTCTATCCCGAAAAAATATCGGGCAAGAACTTTTCGAAATTCCAGGAAGTGATCGCCGAAGGAATCCTCTACCCGCTCTGGGACTTAGGATGGAAGGTGGGCCACGCCTCGCGCAACGCCAAAGAAGCAATCGAGGAAGCGAAAAGCGAAATCCAATCGAAGAACGCGATCCTCGAATCACGTATTATCTGCGGCTCTGATCCACTCTACATCGACATGCAGACGCGCTTTGCCAGCTACTGCAAAAAGGAACACTCCAAGGCCTACATTCAACAACGCCTCGCCGACGAGCGCAACCGGCACTCGAAGTTTGGCAACACCGTTTACCTCCAAGAGCCCGACATAAAAAACGGCGTCGGTGGCCTGCGCGATTATCAAAATATCCTGTGGATGGCCAATATCAAGTTTGGCTATGGCTCGTTTCGAGAGATCAACAAAGCCAAACTGCTACGTCGCCACCTGCGCGACGAAATGGTAGCCGCCTACGATTTCCTGCTGCGCACACGTACCGAGCTGCACCTGCAGAACCGACGCCCGACGGACAAGCTCGACCTCGAGCAGCAGCCCACCGTGGCCGCCGGGCTCGGCTACCCTCAGGAAGACATTTTCGAACGCGTCGAAGCGTTCATGAAGGATTACTACACTGCCGCTCGCACCATCTACCATACCAGCGAGCTCCTCAAAGAGCGTCTCGCACTATCTGGGGAACACGACCCCCGTAGTTCTCAGCGCATCACTTTCCGACAAGCACTACGCGCACACCAGCACCTCCCTCTCAAGATCGTCGACGGTTTTATCCTACAGGATAAAGTACTGATCCATGAGTCCAAATCAGTCTTCACTGAAGATCCTCGACGCCTGATTCGCATCTTCCATCTGATGCAGCAATTCGGAGCCAAGCTGCACCCCGATCTAAAATTCCGCATCTCGCGCTCACTGCCATTGATTGATCATTCGGTGATTAACAATGCATCGGCGGCGAAAAGCTTTTGCTCCATCCTGCGCTACCCCGGAGAAGTCTATCCGATCCTAAAGCTCATGCATGAGCTTGGTGTACTCGGGCGCTATCTGCCCGAGTTTGGCCAACTCACCTGCATGGTCCAGCACGAGTATTACCACCGCTATACCGCCGATGAACACGTCTTGCGCACGATCAAGCACCTCGACGAAGTCTTTCAAAAAGACACTACGAACACGACCGCCTACGAAAAAGCGCTACGCAAAAACGATGACCCTCTACTACTTTATCTAATCCTCCTCCTACACGACATCGGCAAGGCCGAAGGCGTCAAAGGGCACGACGTCAACGGGGTGCGCATCGCTCAGCCGATCCTCACACGTTTCGAAATCGGCGAAGAACAGCAGGAGCAGATTCTATTCATCATTCGGCATCACCTCGCAATGTCACGCATCTGGCAACGTTTTGACCTCGATGATCCGAAGACGGCACACTCTTTTGCCGAATTTATCGAAGATGAGGACAAGCTCCGGTTCCTCTACGTCCATACCTATTGTGATGCACGCGGCACCGCCCCCACGCTCTGGAACGACTACAAAGAGACGATGCACCGGACCCTCTACAGCCGCACTCTGGAGCAATTCGAAGATAAGGATGTCATCGAACAAAAGCGCAAGGAGCGCAAAGAGACGCGCTATCGACAAATGCTCGAACGCCCGATCGAAGGCGTCGCCGACGACGAAGTCGAAGCACATTTCAATCGCCTCCCCGACAACTATTTCACCAACAGCAAACCGGATGAGATCGAACTGCACCTGAGCATGGTTCACCAATTGCTCGCCCAGATCCAACAAGAAAAATTGATCGGATCACTCGCACCCATCATCGATTGGCGCAACGATATCGACCTCAACGTGACGGTGGTCAATGTCGTGACTTGGGACCGTGCCGGACTCTTTTACAAACTTGCCGGCGCACTGACCCTCGCGGGCGTGAATATCGTCAGCACCAAAGCCGTCTCACGCACGGACAACATCAGCATTGACACTTTCTATATAATGGATCCGGAGGGTGGCATGATCTCCGACGCAAAAGCACACGACATCTTCAAGACCCACATTGAAGACTCACTGATGCACGGCAGACGACTCACCGGAGAGATCGAACGCCTCGAAGCCACAGCTAAAAGTCAGAAGAAAAAATTTCGCGGCATTCTCCCCGCTCCGATTCCACCAACGCTCGACATTTACCATGATCCTTCGCTCAACCACACCATTATCGAAGTGCAAGCGCAAGACAGGATCGGCCTTCTGTACGGGCTCGCTCGACATATTTATTCCAGAAGCTACAACATCAGTTTCGCACGAATCGCGACCGAGCGCGGCATCGCAATGGATACGTTCTACATCGAAAAGATTAACACCCAAGAAGCCATCAGCTCGAAGGATTTATCAAAATTGCGCGTAGCACTAAATGCCATCATCAACGAATAGACATTCGCGCCCCTCGAACCAACCATTACGATGAAAGCCAATAAGACCGATCGCACTGCAATCGATTCACTCTACCGAATCAGTAGCCTAGTATCGGATACCGAAGAGCCCAAAGAAGCCCTCACGCTGATCCTCCAAGAGATCATCAACGTCCTGCAACCCAGCAGTGCCTCGATCGCTTTGATCAACCCCGACACCCATCGACTCGAATTGGAAGTCTCGCATGGGCTCACCGAAGACTGGAGCGATCTGGACCTCGCTCTCGGCCAAGGTATCACTGGATGGTGTGCACTGCATGGCCGCTCCATTATCGTGCCTGATGTCAGTCAAGAGCCGCGCTACATCTCTATCCGCTCGAGCGTTCGTTCCGAAATGGCTGTGCCGATGGAAGACCGCGGAGTCGTCATCGGGGTGGTCAACATTGATAGCGAACAACTAGGTGCCTTCGACGACCAATCGCTCAAAATCCTCACACTCTTGACCAAGGAAGCCAGCCGTGTAGTCTCTAGGCTCTGGCTGATTCAGCAGCTCCGTGCCAAAGCGCATCAGCTCGAGTCACTCATCAATATGGGTCAAGGCCTGGTCCGCGAAACCGAGCAAGACGAAGTGCTCCGCGGCCTCGCCCGTGAAGGTCGCCAACTCATGAATTGCCACAGTTGCGCGCTGTTTCTACTCACACCAGACCAAAAGCAACTTAAACTCCACTCCATGACTGGCCCCAACGGCCAGATCGACGCGCAAGTTAAATTCCCGATCGAGGAGAGTTCCGTTGCTGCCGCCATCCATCGACACAAACAAGTCGAAGTCGCCGACCTGCCCTTTACCGTCGAGAACGACTTCATCCACCTCGTGCAGAGCGAAGGCCTCGTCTCCATGCTCTCCACGCCGATCATCTTTAATAACGAAGTGATCGGACTGCTCAACGCCTACACCACCCACCAGCACCGCTTCAACAACGACGAGAAAAAAGTCTTCGCTACACTTGCGCGACTCGGCGCCATCGCGATCCAAAACGCCCGCCTTTATTCACGCATTTTCAGCTCCGAAGAATCGCTACGCCAAAACGAAAAGCTCACTACACTCGGCATGCTCGCCGCCGAAATCGCCCACGAAATTCGAAATCCGCTGACGGTGATTAAACTCCTATTCGAATCGCTCGACCTACAGTTCGAAGCAGGCGACGACCGCCAAACCGACATCACTGTGATCGGCGACAAGATCAATCAGCTCGAAGCAATCGTCAGTCGCGTGCTCGACTTTGGTCGCAATCGGCAGGAGACGCACGCCCGCTACGACCTTAACAAATTGATCGAAGAGACCCTGCGACTGGTGCGTCTCAAACTGCATCAGAGTAAAATCGAAATTGCCTACCAGCCACATCCACAGGTCCTGTTTATTGAAGTCAACAAAGGCCAGATTCAGCAGGTCATGCTCAACCTCATCCTCAATGCCACCCAGGTGATGCCCAAAGGCGGACGTATCCAGATTTCAAGCACAGGAGACACTCAACAAGCAGCCTTCATCATCCGTGATAACGGCCCCGGCATTCCAGAAAGCATACAGCCCGACATCTTCGAATCCTTCCTGACGAATCGCCCCGGCGGCACAGGCCTCGGCCTCTCGATCAGTAAGCGCATCCTCCGTGATCACCATGGCGACATCGAACTCGTCGAGTCCTCTCCCACAGGCAGCACCTTTCGCTTCTGGCTACCGGCACATTAATTTGAAAGTAAAACGTCACACCATCTGGCCTTTTGTACTCGCCTTGGCAATCTCCATGGCATCCGGCACCAAAAATCTCGCCGCGCCCGACCTCGGCTTCGATTTCTCTTACGATAAGCTCGCACACCTGCTGGTCTTCGGCCTACTCGCCACCGCAGTGCTGCGCATCCCCAGCGTTTTCAACAGCGGTTGGCTAGGCGTCTGCATCACCATCGCCCTGATCTCACTTTTCGGTGCACTTGATGAATATCGCCAATCATTCACCGCTGGTCGCTACGTCGAACTGGACGACTGGATCGCCGACACCCTCGGTGCGATTATCGCCAGCGTCGTGTACTACAAATGGCACTACTATCGACGCTTCTTGGAGTGGCCGACTTCGGCCCAAAGTCAGCGAAGTGACTAATACTTAACTCCACAGCCATACGGCGTGGTCGTTGACTTCTGGATCGGCTCACCGACGATTGCACTAGCATATGCAGCCTGCACATAATTGGTGGCCGCTGCAATATCCTGGGAGTTTGCAGATCTGATACTATCAATTGCACCTTGGTAAATCACAGTGCCTTCCGGATCGATCAAGAACATATGCGGCGTGGTGCGCGCGCCATAGGCACGCCCAATTTTGCCATTTGCATCCAACAGAAGTGCAGTCGAGTGAACCTTCTGCTTCGTCCGCATCGACTCTGCATTCGAGGCGGTCAAATAACCGCTCTTACCTTCCGCTGAGGACAGCACTTGCAACCAGACCACATCCTTGGCTGTCATCTCTGACTGTAGCGCCTGCATCTCACCGTTCTTATAAAATTTCTTAACGAACGGACAGGTATGGTTGGTCCATTCGAGCACCACATATTTACCTTTAAAATCTGACAAGCTGTGCTCGGCACCGGTGCTATCCATAACGGTGAATTCTGGAGCCAGCGCCCCCGTTTTGACCGCTGCTTGCGAGGCCGTGAAAAATGCGAGTGATGCAATAAGAATACTGGTAACTATTTTCATAATTTGATGGAAATTATTAATTTCTGTTTTGAAATTTTAAAAAGACCCATTGCACCGTTTTTGCAACTGCTTCACGCACTATTCTATTGGTCAGGCTCTGCGGCAGCATGTGGTACTGTGACTTTGCCATCTGACACATACAGGACATACCGCGGCAGGCTCGATCGACCGAAGCGCTCCAGCCACCAGCGCAAGAAATACCACCGCCGCCATCAACAGGAAGCCCATGAACTGCTTCACCCACTCCAGCCACACCCCCTTGCTTCGGCAAGTAAGCGATCAACTTCAGAAAGACTGGTAGAAACAAGATCAGCTAAGCGAGCCCAAGGCCCATCGCACCAAACATCGGTCACCCCCGAGAAAAAATGGCGTCACGGAAAAATGGGGACAGACAATGGGGTTATATCGTTGTGTTTGTTATTGGTCGCGGAACGGCAATCTAGCGTGACTTGAAATTTAACGATTTGCTGGTCGATCCATGCGTTGAGGGCAACTTGCCTCATCTGATTGTAGCGGCCGAGCGTTTCTGATAATTCGGCGAGTTCTGAGCTGATCCACTGACCCCGGTCGTTGCACCGAATTGATGAGATACCAATTGCCAGTGCTATATTTTAAGGGCGCGGAGTTGGTCTGTATAAAAAACAACCCCAGCCATCAAGTGCCGCAGAAGGTTTGATGGACGACTTCGTCGGGGCGAGGGGTGGCTTCCAGATCGGTGTATTCGGCGTTCTCCTCGAAAGGTTTGGCCAAGGCTGCGAGGAGTCGGTTGAAGGGTGCGTAATCCTCGCGGTAGGCGCTTTGTATCGCCTCCTCAACGCGATGATTGCGAGGAATGAGGATCGGATTTGACGCACGCATTGCCGCGAGGTGCTTTGTCGGTGCTGCAAGGCGTTGCCATTTACTGAGCCACTCTGCGAAGGGTTCAGGACGAGCGAAAAGCGCTGCTAATCGTGCAGATTCATCACCTGCTGCAACTCGAGTGAGATGACGAAAGAAGAGCGTGAAATCGATTTCCTGTGCGCCCAAGAGTTGTAGCGTTTCTTGTATGAACTCGACTGGAGCTTCTGGCGGCAGGCCTAGCTTCGCGCGGAAACGGGCAATGTATTGATCACTGAATCGATCCGTAAAATCTGCGAGCGCTGCTTTACCCATCTCATTGGCAATGTCTGGATCCTCTGACAATAAGGGCAAGAGCGTCTCTGCCAAACGCGTCAGGTTCCAAAATGCAATGCTTGCTTGATTGCCCCAAGCATAGCGACCTTTCGCATCGATCGAACTGAATACGCACTGCGGGTGAAAGGCATCCATAAACGCACAAGGACCATAGTCGATCGTCTCACCGCTCACCGCGGTATTGTCGGTATTCATGACACCGTGGATGAAGCCGAGCGACATCCAGTGGGCGATCAAATCCGCTTGGGCAGCGACCACCGCTTTAAGCAAGGCCTGATACGGATGCTGCTCCGAGCTTGCATGTGGATAGTGCCGAGCGATGACGTGATCCGCGAGGATGCGTAGCGCTTCGACATCATTCAGCGCATGGAAATATTGAAAGGTGCCAACGCGGATGTGACTCGCAGCGACCCGAGTTAATATGCCGCCGCCAACCATGCCCTCCTGTCGCAACACCGTTTCGCCCGTCGCGACGGCGGCCAGCGCACGGGTCGTGGGGACGCCGAGAGCGAACATTGCTTCACTCACAATGTATTCTCGAATCACCGGACCCAGAGCGGATTTACCATCACCACGGCGTGAGAAAGGTGTCTGCCCGGAGCCCTTCAACTGGAGATCGAATCGTGCCCCTTGTGCGTCAAGCACTTCGCCTAGGAGAATCGCGCGACCGTCTCCCAGCTGTGGGACAAATCCACCGAATTGGTGCCCGGCGTAAGCTTGAGAAATCGGCTCAGATCCTGCGGCAAGCGCATTGCCTGCTAGCACCGCGATGCCGTCTGCAGACTCCAACCAGTCACCATCGATCGACAACCTTGATGCGAGCGCATGGTTGACACGAATGAGCGTCGGCTCAGGCACCTGAGCGGGCACCTGCTTAGCGAAGAAGCGTTCAGGGAGCTGGGCGTAGGTATTGTTAAACGGTATTTCCATAGGTTCGATTAATTGATAGTGCGCGCCTGATTCAGCATTTTTGAGCGGTCGTATGACATCGATCGCACCGTGAAGCGATGCCAATAGCCTCAGTAGCCTCTGACGAACAAGCAACTACTGAGACCTAAAGCCTCTCATTTATTTTTAAAATTTCAGCGCGTTTTCAACCGCCTCGCGCACAATCCCATTGGTCAAGCTTTGCGGCAACACGGTCACTTCGCCATCCGGTGCGTACAACACATACAGCGGCACACCCGAGCGCCCGAAGCGCTCTAGCTCATCCGTAATTGCCGAATCATAGCGCGTCCAATCCGCTTCCAGTGCGACCACGCCATATTCGTCAAACAAGGCTTCGGTCGCCTCCGTCCGGGTCGCTACCTTTTTGTTAACCTGGCAAATCAAACACCAGCTCGCGGTAAAATCGATAAACACTGGGCGCCCTTCAGCCAACTCAGCCGCCACACGCTCAGCAGACCACGGACTCCATTGCCCATTTGCCGCAACCAATGAACCCGACTCAAAATTCTCATACGCCGTTTTAGTCTCCTTGATCGCATAGACAGTTGCGAATACCAGTAGCGCAAGACTGATCACCTGCGCTATGCGCTGCGTTCGCTTGGCTTTAACTGGCACCGCCCAGCGCCCGTAAATCCACGCAGCCAAACCAGCCACTAACAGCGCGATCAGCAGCGCAATCACCGCATCGACCCCACCGAGACGTCCCGCGACCAATGCGAGAAAAACCACCGCAGCCATCAATAAAAAGCCCATGAACTGCTTCACCGACTCCATCCACACACCAGGCCGTGGCAGATAGGCGACCAACTTAGGGAAAATCGATAAGAACAAAAACGGCGACGCCAAGCCGAGCCCCATCACCCCGAAAATCAATAGTCCCGTCGCCGCATTGGTCTGCACCGCGATCCCGCTCACCGAGGCGACCAGCGGCCCCATACACGGCGCACCGACCACTGCGGCCAACACACCCATGCCAAACGAGCCGAGTGCATCGTTGCGCCTCGATACCTTGGTATCCGCACCGACGAGGCTCGTGCCGACTTCAAACACACCCATCAAATTCAGTGCAAACAGGAAAAACACCACCGTCAGCACCACCACGAAATTTGGGCTCTGCAATTGAAAGCCCCAGCCGATCCGCTCACCCACCGAGCGCAGCGCAAGTAGCACACCCGCCAACGCTAGAAAACTTGCCACTACACCCGCAGTATACGCACCGCCATGCATCAAGGCCTGCGCCTTCGATTGCCCCGAATGCTTTAACAATGAAAACACCTTGAGCGAAAGCACTGGCAACACGCACGGCATCACGTTGAGTATGAAGCCGCCCAAGAACGCCAACAGCAACCAGCCCGGTAGCCCGAGGTTCAACAACACACCCTCAAAACCCGTCGCAGCAGGCACTTCACCCGCCAACGACGCCGGCGCCGCCATCGCAGCTTCGGCTCCAATCGTCAGGTCGATCGCCCAGTTGCCCGACTCCGATTGCAGCACACCCGCGACAGCAGCACTCGGCTTCTGCAACTGCGCCACATCGAGCGCTGCACGTAATTGCACCTGCCCCTCACCGACCGAACTGAAGGTCTGCAGGGCACTCGAATCGATCACGCCCGCCTTATCCGCATAAAAGTACAAATCACTTGGGATCTCCAAGCCATCCACCTGCTCAAATATCAACACCAACTCCTGCCCTTCAATCACCGCCGCCACGTTCCAAGGAGTCGTCGCCTCAGGCATTCGCTCGCGAGCCACCTCAAACACGGGCGCATCGGCGCTGTCCACTGCGTCAGATCCAGCAGTCAGCTCGAGGCTTAGGATCGCATCGCCCGGCACACAAAATTGCTCGCAGACCAACCACGACACTTCCGCCCGAATAGGCACTGCAGTGCCTATTTTCAAATCCTCCGCTGCTTGGATCGGCACAATCAGTGTGACCGCATCTTCATAGCCATAGTTCATCAGTCCCCCCAACTCGATTCGCTCAGGTACCGGCCACTGAATCTCTCCAGCACTCAAGCCTGCAGGCAGCTGCCACTCAATCTCGACTGGCAGACCGCTTGCGCCCGGATTTTTCCAGTAAAGATGCCAATGCGGCTCCAGCTTAAAATCCAGTGCGATATTAAAGCGTTCGCCCGGCACGACCGTTGTGGTTTCAGCAATCAGTTCCACCGTGACCACTCCCGCAACCACTGGCGCCGCGCGCAACAGACTTGAAGCAGCGATTAACCAGCCAAACAAAGCAAAAAGGACAACAGGTGTTTTCATAAAGCGCAGCATCATAGGTACTCAATCAGATATGCCAAACCCTGAAATTATTCCAATCATCGTTTTTCTTATACCCTACTCGTTCCCCGCTCATATTTTTACTTGCTTTCATCCTCGTTAAAAACAATTTTACAAATTTTTTATGAAATTCAGCAGCCTCATTTTACTTTGTTTAACTGCTCTCAGCAGTGCTCAGGCTACCATCAACGTGAGCACGATCAATTTCGCTGACAATGTCGCATGGCCTCAGACACCTGCATTTGTTGTGGCCGGCAGCGCCAATTTGTATGATTCACGAGTCCTGCGCATCGAAAATGCTGCCGGCTTCACGATCGAATCCGTGCGCATCATCCTAGATACAACAGGTACTTTCGACGACAGTATCGCAATGGATATTGATGCCGATGACGTCATTGATTACACGACAACCCAAGACGACGCCTACGCGACCCCAGGCACCACAGAAGGGATCTACACACCTTGGACAGATGCCAGCCCCTTTACTTTTGATGCCGTCATCACTCAGACCGGCACCACCTTGACAACCTATTGGAATGGCGTTGCGATTACTCCCGGCGCAGGTTCACCGGATACAGGATTCAACGATGCCAGCGGTTTCACCCTTCAAGATTGGGGATTTGGCGCAGGTGGAACAATCATCGGCAGTGACTTTAGCACCAATGCAATACGCATCGGTAGCATCAACACCGATACTGAAGAAAATCATAACATCGCCTTCACCTTCGATGCCGTCGTAATCACGGATACTGAGGGCAACGTTTACACATTTGATCCCGACGGTGATGGTCTCCCCTCTGCCGTGCCCGAGCCAGCGACTACTGCCTTGATCATCGCAATTGGCGCTTTCATCATAGCTGCGCAACGTCGCAATATTAAAGCCTAGTCAGGCAAGGCGCTTTTTATGGCTCCGCAGGCAACACCAACAACTCTAACATGCCGAACATCATCCGATGTTCGGCTTTTTTATGTTCCGGTTTCTTATTTTATAAAATTCGTCCTTGTCGCACGACTTAGCCCTGCCGAGCTTCATAGCTATGTGACGCAAGCACCTTGCAGGTAAACTGCCAAAGTCGTATTAGAAGAATTTCTGTCGAGGCTTCGACGGGTAAAGTTAGCGCTGCCAAACGGCTACAGCAGCTCGCGCGACGCGAAGTGGATGGTGCTCTACTTCTATTTCACCAAAGTCTTTGCCCTGACATTTAGTATCGGCGGCGTCACCGGCATCACCATGTCTTTTCAACTCGGCACAAATTGGCCCGGCTATATGAATACGGTCGGCAATATCGCCGGCCCGCTCCTGAGCAGCCTAACCGCTCCATTTGTCGATACACGCATCTACGATCGCATGTTTGCATTTCCCGAAGTGACGCTGCTCATCCCGTTGCCGCTCGCATCCATGATGCTCACACTATTGATGCACTTTCTGCTGCGAGCCCTCTCCACCAAGGATGACCACCTAGGATGGATGCCCTTCGCGATCTCCATCTTCATCTTCGTGCTCGGTTTCCTAGGGCTGGTTTATAGCTTCTATCCTTACATCATCCCAGGGAATTTGCTCATCGTCGACGCCGCGGCCGCGCCCGAATCGCTCATGATCATTCTAATTGGTACTGCAATCGTATTGCCCTGCCTAATCGGCTACACGGCGCTAGCCTACTGGATTTTCAGAGGCAAAGCCACCGATCTGAGCTACGACTGAACCCAGAACGGGTTGAACTTCGAACGTTCAACCTCTAAATAAGAGAAGCACGCGTGTTTACCTTTGCACCTTCACACCTTCGCACTTTTATACCCACATCATGACTAACGAAGACCTCGGCCCAACTGGCGAAATTTGTTTCGACCTTCCCTCTCCTTTTGAAGCGCACCCTTGTGGGCTACTTCACCTACCACGCTTTATTGCCAAGTGCCGTAAGCACCTCGCAAGCGAATTACCCAAATCCTATCAGAAAAATTTCTGCCGTGGCTTTGACCGCTTTCTCTCCATGCACCTCGGCATCGACCCGAAACAAGTGCTCGCCGCCGTCGAAGCCGCAGGCCACGACGAAATCGAGCTGGATCGCTTGCTTGGCGAATTCTTCCCCGAAGACCTCAATACCGTCGAGTGGAACCGAGAAGTCACTCATAAGGGACAAACAGTAATGGGTCGCGAATTCCTAGCCGAATCCCTCACTAACATGGGGCACCCTGAAATGATCGGCGTAGTCGGCAGCGTGATGGACATGATCGACTTCGACGAAGGCCGCATCTCGGGATTTTCGGACGAGCGCCGTAAGGCTTGGCAAGCGACGCAAGCGTAGCCTCAGTTATTGCGGGCAGTATCTACACGCCTGCTCCGCAGCTTAGCACTTAGCAGAGAATAGCCACCACGCCACGTCTCAGGCAGGTACACCTCCAGCAGGACCAATTGATTACCTGATCAGTGAAACAGACATCCCTGCCTGTCACAACTGGGTCAGCCCCCGCTCCATCTCCCAAATCCAACAGGCAGGAATGTCTGAGCCAGGCAGGCGTGATCATGACAGACTAAGGCACCAAGCCCCTGATTAGAATGCCGATGATGCGCCTTTGCATTAAAAAACGCGGGGCCCTCTCGGAACCCCGCGTTGCTGAATCAACAGAATTGACTCGTTTACTTAGAATTCCAAGCGAGCACCAATGGTCAGGTTGCGTCCCGGCAGCGCGGCTTGCTCTTTAAGGAATGAGGTGTGGTGACGAATCGTTTCGTCGAGTAAGTTATCCGCACGTGCGAAAATCACTGCCGTCATCGAGTTGCCTAGATCCAAACGATAGTTCACGTCAAGATTCAGCCCGACATAATCATCCGTTGCCGTTTCTTCCGGTCCGGTATTGTGCTGCTCGAAAGCGTAGCGCAGCTCGACACCTGAGTCCCAGTTACCGGAGGTCCAGCTAAGGCGCGAGCCGATGCGCATCGGTGGGATGCGAGGCAAGTGGTCGCCACTGTCTTTGTTGGTCGCATAGACCCAATCACCCATCAGGCTTAGCAGCAGACGGCTGTCTGCGGATTCAACCAGCGTATAATCCAGCTGCACCTCGAAGCCGTAGAACTCGGCATCTACCGCCTTGAAATCATAGACGTGCAGCTCATCAATCTCCGCACCTTCACGCTCCTCAGAAAAGATATAGTCATCGAAGTAAGTATAGAACAGTGAAGCTTCTGCTTGCCAGCTATCATGTCTAGTTCGGAACGTCAGATCCACGCCATAGGCAGTTTCCTGTTTCAAGTCGGCATCACCCAATTCGTATTGGCTAGTCGCCAAGTGCGGGCCTTCGGCATACAGCTCCGTCGAAGTCGGATTGCGTTGAGAGCGTTGCAGCACCAATGATAGTGAGTTCGCTTCATCGATATGCCAAGTCGCTCCAGCTGCCAGGCTGATCGCCAGCTCGTCGTAGTTGCGCTGGTTTATATATTCTGCAATGTCAGTGCGCTCCATGCGACCGCCAAACTCATAGTGCAGCACATCGCCGTGGATATGTTCGCTGACGAAGAGCGCCTGCGTCTTGGTTGTGGATGCCGGTGTAAACGCTTCATCGCCCTCCGCAGAGAAGTCCACGTCCGATATTTGGACGCCAATCACACCTTCATCGATCACCCACCATGGGCTGTGCGCTGCCTCAGTACGCAGCTCCCAACCTTCGCGTTCAAAGACCGTGCCGACCTCACCGCCTTCCAATTCGGAGTGCGCGTAATCGGTGTAGCCTAGGCGCACGCGCAGGGCCTCGATCCAGTCATTTACGTCGACTAGCTCCAGCTCCATGTCGAAGCGCTTGCGCTCCATGTCTATCGCCACTGACTCTTCATCGTGATCCTCTTCAGCTTCTTCCTCTTCCTCTTCCTCATGATGCCCGTGCCCAGGCACGCCGTAGCGAGTTTCATAGTTCGAAAAGCTGAACCCGATACGATTATCATCACTGAAGAACCAGCTGCCACCCACCGAGTACTGCTCCGTTTCGACAAAGCTATTTTCGAGTGTACTGCCTTCTGCATCTTCCTCCTGAGCATCGTCAGGAATCTCGTAGTCATCAGCATCTCGATCTAAACCAGTAATGGTAAGCGCCCAATCATCGTCGCCAACAGTGGCGAAACCCACTAGGGTGTC
>JBLHTV010000027.1:0-16419 GCA_047627755.1 Lentimonas sp.
TATAATGTCTATCGAAAGGTTCGACAAGACGTAGAACTACTAATACATATCCAATCCTAACCATAAATATATAAATGAAAAAATTCCTACTTATTCCGATTCTGTTAATTGCTGGTGCGATCTCAGCGAGCGCGTGTGGCACTTGTGCTGCCCATAATAAGGCTGATGCAAAAGACGGTGCGACATCTTGCTGTGCAAAGGATGCTGTTAAAGCGGACGGTGCCAAATCTTGCTGTGCAAAAAGTGCTGCTCCAGCGGACGGTGCTAAATCTTGCTGCGCAAAATAGGCTCTTGCAGTCGCTGTAAATGGTGGCAAGCAGGCAGCCCGTCAAGTTAACAGGCAGACTGATCTTGATCCAAAGCCCCGTTGGTCATTTAGATCGCGGGGCTTTTTTCGCCAAAAATAGCCAAGGCCAAAGGTAGATGCAGTGCCGATCACCATCAACCATGTTCAATCGAGCGACAAACTTCCAGTTTCAATCAATGCCAAGAGCAGTCGGCAGATCAGGCTGCCGCCGAGCATTGAAATCCAGTTGCCGCGGTCAGGGCCACAAGTGGTGGGAATTCCCTACAGGAAGACACTGAGCATGGCGCTTGAGGTGATACTGCAGACGTTAAAAGTCAGGCAGAAAAAGCCCGCAGCATCTTTGAGTGGCCATGCTGTGAGGGCGTGTGTCAGGCTGAAAATAGATACTATAATGCATCTTGCGATCAAACAGCGTGCATCAGATATCTATATTGAACTGTTAGAGTCGCATACAAATATGCGCTTTCGTGTGGATGGTCGCTTGCTGCAGGTCTGCCAGGTCTTTCAGGTCGCTTCGGCGCTTCACGCGCCGATAAATTCACGTATTAAAATTGTGAGTGATTTTAATATGGCAGAGCAGAAGCATAGGAGCAACGCTGTATGACAGACTGATCCGTTTCATAGTTCAGTGGTCAAATGGAGTCGCATTATACTGCAGAACTGAATGAGCATCGAGGACCGATTCGACTACGCATCAGAAGCGCTATCCTTAATGTCGTAGATGTAGCCAACGCCGTGCACTGTTCGAAACGTATCGAGGGTGAGGTCGTGGCGTTTGTAGAGATCGCGCATTTTTACTATGTATTGATCGAGTGATCGACTGCGCACATCGGCATGAATCCCCCAGACTGAGTGGATTAAGTTTTTACGTGTCAGCACGCTGTTTGGGTGCGCAGCGAGATAGGAAAAGATGCCGAGCTCTTTACGACCTACGCTTTCGGCTATACCATTTGGAAATTGAACCTCCAGACGCTGCGGGTTGACGACTGCACCGCAGAAAGAAAATGGCTCGTCAGTAATCGTTACATTGTGAGTGACTTTCGAATCGTTGGTCGTTTCGGCTCGACGCAACACTGCATTGATACGTGCGATCAATTCGGGATAGCTAAAAGGTTTAGTGATGTAGTCATCGCCCCCCATCTCGAGCGCCTTTACCTTTTTAAGCTCTGCGTTTTCACCTGTTAGGAAAATGACCGGAGTGTTGATTCCACTTTTACGCAAGTCATCCATCAGGGCAAAGCCTGTCGAGTCGGGCAAGTGCACATCTAGTAGCAGTAAATTTGCAAAGTTACTTTTTAGGTAACGCACCACATGTGCGGCTTCGGTACAGATCTGGCTTTGCATACCAGCCAATTCTAAGTGAGTGGCGATCACAGTGGCGAGGTCGTTGTTGTCCTCCGCGATGACGATGAGTGGTTTAGGTTGATTGCTCATATTAAGTGGTTAACCGAAAGAAGTCTTCTAATACTTGGGCGGCATGAGCCTCGGGTTTGACTTTAGGGTAGCTTGCTAAAATGGTGCCGTCTGCGGCGATGAGGAAGGACATCCGGTGGATGCCATCATATATGCGGCCCATGAACTTCTTCTCTCCAAACACGCCGAAGGCGTTCGCTAATGCAAGCTTAGTATCAGCAATAAGGGGGAAGGGTAGAGCGTATTTGTCTTTGAATTTTTGGTGTGAGCGCTCGGTATCCATGCTCACGCCAATAACTTTTAGGCCAGCCGCCTCGAAGTCTGCCCAAGCATCGCGGATCGCGCAGGCTTCTTTCGTGCAGCCTGGTGTGTCATCTTTCGGATAGAAATAAATAAGGTAAGGGCTAGTTATTTCACTGCTATGAATCGTGGCCTCGCCATCTGTATAGCTAAAAGCTGGCGTTTTTTGTCCTGAAGTCAGTGGAATCGGATGGGGCATAATAGAACGACGAAAACGACGTAATTTGGAGTAAACTGCTAAGATGATTTTTTTACAATTATTTAATTTATTTGTTGTGGCCGGATTAGCTGAAATTTTCCTTGTGCCAGCGACATCCTGCATCAAGTTGACTGGCCTTATGGAAAAGACACCATTACTTATGCTCGGATTGCCTAAAGGCAGTCTTGAAGATTCCACAATCAAGCTTTTTGCCAAAGCTGGTTTCGGTATCACAAAGAGTTCCCGCTCGTATCGTCCGTCTTTTGACGATGCAGAGTTGGACGGTCGCTTCGTGCGCGCACAAGAAGTGAGTCGCTACGTCGAGCACGGATACTTCGATTGTGGCCTGACTGGTCAGGACTGGGTGCTTGAGAACGCTTCTGACGTGGTCGAAGTGTGTGATTTAGTTTATAGTCGCGCATCGAACCGCCGCTCGAAGTGGGTGCTTGCAGTGCCAGCAGCCTCCTCAGTGCAGACTGTGCAGGACTTGGAAGGCAAGCGTATCGCCACTGAAGTAATTAATATCACGGGCCAATACTTGAAAGACCAAGGTGTGAATGCCGAAGTCGAATTTTCTTGGGGCGCGACTGAAGTGAAGGTGCCGGATCTGGTCGATGCGATTGTGGATCTTACGGAAACTGGCAACTCGCTGCGTGCAAATAATCTACGTATCGTCGATACACTCCTTTATACTAACACTGTGCTGATCGCCAATAAAGCGGCTTGGGAAAACCCGGCGAAGCGCAAGAAGATTGAAAATATCGCGTTGCTGTTACAAGCGGCGCTGGAAGCCCACTCGAAGGTGGGCTTAAAGCTTAACATCGAGAAAGTGAAGCTCGATGCGCTTCTCAAAGAATTGCCAGCCCTACGTAATCCAACAATCAATCGCCTGACTGACGAGGCTTGGGTCGCGATCGATACGATTATTGACGAGAAGGTCTCTCGCGAGCTAATCCCGGCATTAAAGGCGCATGGCGCGGAGGGGATTATTGAGTATCCGCTGAATAAAGTTGTTTATTAATTTTAGTGTATGGCAGGTAAAACTCCAACTCTGCGCACTGTGCGCATCGGACTGATTCAGGTCCGTGAGCAAGGATCCGCAGGGGCCAATCTCAGCTATACTATTGATAAAATAAGGGAGGCTGCTGCTGCCGGCGCGCAGATTATCTGCACGCAGGAGCTGTTTACCTCCCCTTATTTTTGTGCCACTCAAGATCCGGAGCTATTCGATCTTGCAGAGCCGGTTCCCGGCCCCACCACTGATGTCCTTGCAGCAGTGGCAGGGGAGTTGGGGGTGGTGATCATCGGTTCGCTGTTTGAGCGACGGGCCTCAGGTGTGTATCACAATACGGCTGCGGTGATTGATGCGGATGGCTCGTATCTCGGCAAGTATCGCAAGATGCACATCCCGCAGGACCCAGGCTTTGAAGAGAAATACTACTTCACGCCTGGTGACCTGGGCTACAAGGTATGGGACACACGTTTTGGTAAAATTTCGGTGCTTATTTGCTGGGATCAATGGTATCCGGAAGCCGCTCGCCTAGCAGCGCTCGCAGGTGCGGAGATCCTATTTTATCCGACCGCGATTGGTTGGCTCTCCGAGGAGAAGGCTAAGCTAGGTGTAGCCCAACACACTGCCTGGGAAACCGTGCAACGCGGACATGCGGTGGCCAATGGATGCTACGTGGCGGCGGTCAATCGCACTGGCACTGAAGGTGGCACTGAATTTTGGGGGCAATCCTTTGTGGCCGATTTTTATGGGCAGGTGCTGGAGCGTGCACCAGTCGATGCGGAAGCGCTGGTCTTGGCGGATTGCGATTTGAAAGCACTGGAAGATATGCGTCGGGTTTGGCCTTTCTTTCGCGATCGTCGAATTGATAGCTTCGACGGCTTGACCCGACGTATGATCGACGAAGATTAAGTGCGTGGATCGTTTTGCTTCTGTTATTAATCACGTAACGATACGCCTCATTTAGGAATTTTGTAATGAACGCTCTTAGTACGCCCAAAGGATTAGGTTATCGCTTCCCCGCTGAATGGGAGCCGCAGGCCGCGGTCTGGTTTGCCTGGCCAACGCGTGACGACCTGTGGGCGGGCGTCTTACCGCAGGTGCGTGAGCAGCTCGCGGCGCTCTATGTGCTAGCCGCTCGTTTTCAACCGGTGTGTGTGCTCTGTCCGCAATCCGCGCAAGCCGACCTGCAAGCACTGATGGCGCAGGCTGGAGATGCCAGCGAAGTGACGGTCTACAACTATCAGACAGACGATGTATGGTGTCGCGATTATGGTCCGCTATTTTTACTGAACGAAAACGGCACCGAGCTGTGTATCACTGATTGGACTTATAATGCCTGGGGCAACAAGTACCCATTGCAGCACAAAGACAATAATGCACCAGCATGGATCGCTGATCAGGTCGGTGTGCGTCGGTTCGTCTTCGATACTGTCCTCGAAGGAGGTGCGATTGAGAGTAATGGAGCTGGTCAGCTTTTGACCACCGAGCTGGTATTACTGAATCTAAATCGCAACGGTGAAATAAGTAAACAGCAGATCGAAGCACGCCTCGTTGCTGGGCTGGGGATCGACGAAGTGCTCTGGTTACAGGGCGGGCTCGTCGGCGATGACACCGATGGACATATCGATAACCTCGCACGATTCTTTAAGCATGATGGTATCTTGATGGCGTCGGTCACTGATTCTGCAGACGACAATTTCGCGGCACTGAGTGAGAACACTCGGCGAATTCAAGCCTTCAGGACGCCGACTGGGCAGCCGTATGTGACCGTTGCCCTGCCTTTGCCAGAACCGATCTATCTTGATGGTATGCGCCTTGCTGCGAGTTATATGAACTATCTGGTTCTTAATAGCGCGGTGCTCGTGCCGACTTATGGGCAGCCCCAGCGCGATGCCGAAGCCTTGGAGATTATCGCCGATTGTTATCCCAGTCGCGAGGTTGTCGGCTTCGATTGCCGCGACATCGTCCGCGAGGGTGGCGCGATCCATTGCATGAGTCAGCACCAACCGGCAGTGCGCGGTCTAAGCTGAGTTGGCTGGTGTGTCCAGTGTGCTGAGCTGGTTTTTAATGAATGGCATGTTGCCTGCAAAACGATGATTATTGATCAGGCGTATTAGGCGCAGCGCGGAAGTGTAGTTTTACGTATAATTGCCTCTGCGTTATTGAGCAGACGTTTAGAGTGTTAACTCTGTCGGGTGAGTCCCATTAAAAATTCGCGGTTGCCATCAGTGCCTTTGATGGGCGAGTCCATTGTGCCGATGAGTGAGGCTCCAGTGAGCTGTTCGAGGGCGAATGATTGAATGCTTGCCAAGATACGCTGTTGGATTGCTTGGTCGCGGATGACACCGCGGGCGGCATCGACTTCGCGCTTTTCGGCTTCGAACTGTGGTTTTACCAGAGCGATCAGTCGGCCTTCGGGCGCGAGAAATTGCCACACTGCTGGCAGTACCTTGGTCAGCGAAATGAAGGAAAGGTCCATGACGATCAGTGGATAATTATCGAAAGGTAAATCGCCGATCTGTAAGTGGCGTGCATTGGTCTTTTCGATATTGGTGACGCGCGGATCTTGGATGAGCTGGTTGTGCATCTGTGCGCGGCCGACATCGACACAGGTTGCGCTGATCGTGCCGCGTTGGAGGCAGCAATCAGTAAAGCCGCCAGTGGAGGCACCTACGTCGAGGTGGCGTAGTCCGGTGATATCAATTTTGAATTGATCAAGAAAGCCTTCGAGTTTTTCTCCACCTCGACTGACGAAGCGAGGGGGGGATTCGACTTCAACAGGCGCATCTATGGGTAGACTGCGGCCTGGCTTATCCAGTCGATCGGTGCCGAGCTTAACTTTGCCAGCGAGGATCAGAGCTTTAGCGCGCGAGCGAGTGTCGGCGAGTCCTTGGGCGACGAGTAGTTCGTCGAGGCGGATTTTTTTAACGGTGGGCATGTTAATGTGAGAGCATGTCGTCGGCAGGACGGACTTAATTGTCTGGGCTGATGAATGGCTTTGTTGAGGACATTGCGATATCGCTTGAGCGAATGTGTAGGTCGCTTTGTGGGTAAGGGATCTCGATATTATTTTCTTTAAACGTGTCCCAAATGTTGAGCAGTACCTGACTTTTGACATTAGTCACACCGTTGGTGGGATCTGAGATCCAGAAGCGCAGTTCGAGGTCGATCGAGCTATCACCGAATCCGAGCACATGGCACACCGGTGCGGGCTCTGATAAGACGCGGTCAACCGACTTTGCCGCAGCAATGACCAGCTCAAGGCATTGATGCGGGTCTGAATCGTAGGACACGCCGATGGGTACTTTCATGCGCACGAGGTTGTTGGTAAAAGTCCAATTGATCACACGTTGTGTGATTAAATCTTCGTTGGGGATTAGGTGCTCAGTGCCGTCGCGTGTGATAACAGACGCATAACGTGCACGCAGATTATTGATCCATCCATAGGTGCCGTCGATTTCGATTACGTCACCAGGTTTGATGGAATTATCGACGAGAAGCAAAATGCCGCTAATAAAGTTGGAAACGACTTTTTGCAGACCGAAACCAAGGCCTAAGCCGATGGCACCACCGAGCACGGTAAGGGCGGATAAATCGATGCCCATCGAACTTAGTGAGACGGCGGTGGCGACGACGATGAAAACAATACGAATAATCTTGGCGGTCAGTACTTTCAGCGAGGGGCTCAGGCCAGGTATTTTATGAATTTGAGTCTCGATGATCCGCGCCACGGCGAGGCACGCCCACATGGTGAATGCAAAGGCAAGTATACCTGATAGGATTCCCCAAGCGGAGATGGTCGACGTGCCGATTGTAACACGTAGGTCTTGTAATGAATCAATGCCATCATCGACCAACGAGAGGCTTAGCATCGCGGTGGTTAAATAGCACACTGCAGCGACGGATTTGGACCAGAACGGTGCGCGGATGAGACTGGTGAGCAGGCCGATGATCAACCATATCAGGCCGAGGAAACTGAAGAACCTGAAGATGGGGGCTTCGATTGGTATTAAAATACAAATCCCCCATGCGACAATCAGGGACGCCCATAGAGCGAGAAAGCTAAGGTTGCCTTTGAGCCAGAGTGCCGGAGTGCTGTGTGTGATGACGACCGAGTTAGCCTTCGCACCGAATAGTTTCGTGCTGATGGTAAAGAGGGCGATGACTATGATGAGCTGCCACACGTCCTGGATTTGGAAGTTGCCGCTCGGCACAAGCAGCGCGCGCCAGTTGTCGATTATAGTCATAGCGATAAGGTAAATTGGTTGAACGAGGCGCCGCAACCTTTTTGCATGTACGATCGAGCGGCTGAGCGTGGCAGTATGATTTGCGGGGTGGCCGTCGTTTGGCCTTTCTGTTATTAATTCTAGCTCTTTTAGGTAGTATTGTACCGGCACGGAGTTCTGCAGGAATGGTGTAATCAACAGTGCGCGAGTCGCTAGGATAAGTATTTAGAAAGTGGTCTTGGATGATCGGTGATTCCGAGCGTGGGGTTCAGATTAACTCGAATTCCTGGTTGTCGAATAGGTCGATTAGGGCTCAGTGGATGCCGCGACTGAGGCGAATGAATCGACTTAGCCAGTTCGTGCGCTTGGTGCCAGTTGATGGAGTGGATTGTATTTTGCACTTGGAGATTTCGCAGCAGCGCAGCAATGTGAGACGCACCGTTTTATGAAACTGTCTTCACTCGTATATTTAGATTCTGCGCTCCAAGCGACTGCCCAGCAATGGGCCAATCGGTTTAAACTGCCCTGTGTCGATGGTTGTTCAGTTGCGGCCGCTAAGCCAAAGGTGTTGCAGCGATTCTTGTCGGCTCAGTGCGCTGGCGAAGGTGCGGCGTTTGTTTTTGTATTGGGCCGCGATGGCTTGGTCTTACACACTGTCGGAGACCAGCATAGCTTGAGTATTCGGGCGGATTTCCATGGGCCGACGGTGACCTATCGGCGTAAGCAAGGCGGCGGCAAGGGGCAAATGATCGCGAAGGCGGTCGGGGTGCGCGGTGGTGTGCATCCGTGGGTATTAGATGCGACTTCGGGGCTTGGTGGCGATGCGTTTGTGCTCGCGAGTTTAGGCTGCCGGATGACATTATTGGAGCGCGTGCCGGCAGTGCGCGCGTTGCTGGAGGATGGCATGGCCCAAGCGCGTCGTTTTGGTTTGGCGCAAGATGCAGGCTTAGTTGAGGTGTTGGATCGTATGACTTTAGTCGAAGCGGATTCACTTAATTATTTACGTGAAGTCTCCGAGGCCGAGCGGCCCGATGTGGTGTATCTCGACCCAATGTTTCCGGTGCGTACTAAGAGTGCGATGGTTAAGAAAGAGATGCGTGTCTTCCATTCGTTGGTCGGGCAAGATACTGATGCCGACGGCTTGTTGAAAGCGGCGTTGTCGTGTGCTCGTTATCGAGTGGTGGTGAAACGCCCTCGGATTGCGCCAGCTTTAGCTGGGCCATCCCCGAGTCATATCCTAGAGGGTAAGAGTAATCGCTATGATGTCTATCCACTCGAAAAACTCCCCGATGGCTTGAATGCGAGTGGCGCGGCGGGAAAGTTATAGCTGTCATGCTCCTACGCGAACAGGCATTCTCAATCTCGTGCTCAAATTTTGTTTGGTCGAGCCCGTTTCGCTAGATGAAAAGTGGCTCACTGATGGCCACCGTGGACAATAGCTGCCGAGTATTTTATCAATATATTCAGGATGAATCGCATGGCCTATAGAGATGGTTCAAGTTCGTGATGGCGCTTGATTGGATAGTTCCTATTTTATACTAGTATGGATCCTCTCACTCAATTCAGCCTCGGAGCGGCGGTTGCCGTTGCGGTTAGCTCGCGTGAACAAGCACGATGGGCGGTGCTCATCGGTGGGGTGGCAGGGGCGGCTCCGGATCTTGATGTGCTGATACGCTCTGCTGCGGATCCGCTATTGACCTTACAATATCATCGGCATTTTTCGCATGCACTGATTGTTGCGCCACTGATTGGACTCTGTACCGCAGTGCTGTTTAAACTGCTGTTTTTCAGATCGAAGCTTCCCTTCCGGCAGTCTGCACTCTTTGCGGTGCTGGGCGCATTGACGCATGGCATGCTGGATGCTTGCACTAGTTATGGCACCACGCTGTATTGGCCGTTCAGTGATATTCGTGAGTCTTGGAATCTTATTTCGGTGATCGACCCCATTTTTACGCTGCCGCTGGTATTGTTGACCTTGTTTGCGTTTATTTGGCGACGTCCACGCTTTGCGCAGGCTGCGCTGATCTTCTGCGCTTTTTATTTTGGATTCTGTGGCCTTCAGCATCTCAAGGCGACGCAGGTGGCAGAGCATCTTGCTGCACAGCGTGGCCATCAGCCCGAGCAGTATTCGATTCGTCCATCGTTTGGGAATACCATGCTATGGCGTATGGTTTATCGTTTTGAGGGGCGCTATTACGTCGATGCTGTCTGGATCGCCCCTGGAGGAGTTCCTCGACTCTATGAGGGGCAATCAGTCGAAGTGCTTACGGTCAAAGATACTGCCGCTCTGGTTGATCCTGATTCGGTAATGGGCAGTGATATTGAGCGCTTCCGCTTTTTCTCACAGGGTTATCTGACTCTGCATTCCGATGATCCTCTAGTCGTGGGAGATATTCGCTATGCGATGTGGCCGGACTCGGTGGTACCACTGTGGGGGATTCGTATCGATCCTGCACGAGCAGATCAACACGCCGAAATGATGTATTTCCGAGACTCGTCCAAACTCACACGTGAACGCTTGTGGAAGATGATTCAAGGTCGGGACGTGGCGCGTTTGAGTCGTGTAGAATGAGCCGGCCTCTTGTTATTCATTTGGAAACGATCCGTTTGCTGGGGTGACCGAAATCCTAATGACTGCCGCATTTATTTATAGCTTATTGCTACGCCTAGTAAGTCATGCCCGGTTGATCGGCGCAACACTTGCAAAATATGCCATGCATCCGGCTGGCGTGGAGGCGGTTCTGGGGCTTAGAAGCTTTTATGTGCAGCGTAATGCTGCCTGCTCACTTTAACTTTTGCTTAGAGCTGCTGCTGGATGTCGGGCACAGGATAGGCGCGCTGACCACTTTCTCTACGCTCAATGTATTTGTCGGGCTTCGTGTCCTGCGGTTGCTCGTCGTCTTCGAACTCATCGTCCTCGATCGGGATGAGTTCATCAAAATAGAGTGAGAGGCGTCGGGCTTCTGGTTCGAGCACTTCGAGCGGGTTGGCGACACGGCCTTTTTTCACCATTAAGAAGCGGGCAGGAGAGAATTGTTTGTGGTAGCCAACCTCAAAGTCTTTGACCCACTTATTGTTCACGCCCTCGCGACGGTTGAGTAGCACGACATCTGAGAAATGAATGCAGGCATCGAACCACGCTTTTGCGGCGTTGTTTTCAGACAGGAAGGCGCAGTGAACGACCGTGATGATTCGTGCGATCTGGCAACTGTTGAGATCCGTCCACGTCTTGATTGCTTCAGCGGCATCAGCGGGATCACTGTTGCCGGGGGCGAGAAAAATGATCTTTTCGGGTGCGGCGTCGATTTGACCGTGGATGACTGTGGCATCACTTAGCTTCCAGTCGACGATGCTGACGGTGTCAAGGGCTTCGAGTTGCTCATCGAAGGGGCTTGTGGCTTCGCCTTCTGGGTGGAAGTAGAGCACCTGCTCTTTACCTTCGAGGCCGCCATCGATCAGGTCAAAGAGGATGTCGCGGCGGCCGCTGTTAGGGATGCCGTAGATGAGATAAACCAGTGGTGCTTGATCGGACATGGGTGGTGGAAAGCTGAAACGTGAGACCTGCAGGATAAGAGTGGAGGGCTGAAACCTCTGGTTGTTCTATTATTTGCCTTCGAAGTCGAAGCTCTGGCATTGCGCTTGGTGACGCATCCAGTGATCAACAAGTACAAGGGCGGCCATGGACTCGACGATTGGCACGGCGCGTGGCACGACGCAAGGGTCATGACGCCCGCGGCCCATGAGCTCGGTTTCGTTGCCGCCGGAATCGACGGTGCGTTGATTTTGAATCAGTGTAGCAGTGGGCTTGAAAGCGATGCGGAAGATGAGTTCTTCGCCGTTGCTGATGCCACCTTGGACGCCACCGGAGCGGTTAGTTTCGGTGCCGATTTTTCCGTCTTTGTTGATGAAGATGTCGTTGTGCTCAGAGCCAAGTTGCACTGAGCCGCCGAAACCGCTGCCGATTTCGAAGCCTTTGGTGGCCGGGATGGAGAGCATGGCCTTGGCTAGGTCTGCTTCGAGGCGATCAAATACGGGCACGCCGAGTCCGACTGGAAGGTTGCGCACGCGGCATTCGATAATGCCGCCGACTGAGTCGCCGTCTTTACGCACAGCTTTGATGCGCTCGATCATTTTCTCAGCAGTTGCGGGGTGGGGGCAACGCACTGGGCTAGCCTCGACTTGTTCGAGTGTCGGGAATGCGCTGGAGGCTGGCATTTCAATATCATGCACGCGTGTGATGTAGGCACGCACGTCGATATCTCCAGCCAGTTTGAGGATCTTTTTGGCCACTGCGCCAGCGGCGACGCGGCCGATGGTCTCGCGTGCGGAAGAGCGACCGCCGCCTTCATGGTTGCGTATGCCAAATTTGGCTTGATAGGTGAAGTCGGCGTGTGAAGGGCGGAATTTATCCTTCATTTCTGCGTAAGCGGAGGGGCGATGATCACCGTTGGGCACGTAGATGCCGATTGGAGTACCGAGGGTCTGGCCTTCGAAGACGCCGGATACGATGGTCGCGGCGTCGCTCTCCTTGCGTGGGGTAGTGATGTCGCTCTGGCCTGGGCGGCGACGGTCGAGTTCGAATTGAATCTCTTCGACTGTAATCGGTAGGCGCGGTGGACAACCGTCGATCACGACGCCGATGCCGCCGCCGTGGCTCTCGCCCCATGTAGAAATACGAAAAAGTGTGCCGAAGGAATTACCCATGGTTGTTAGAAGTGGTCAGTGGAGAATGCAAAATTGAAAGGTGTTCGCCACCTATGACTGTGGTGGCAATGTTGAAATGCAACGTGTGGTTGGCGGGAAGTCAAATATTACGGCGTCATCGATATTTCGTTTGAATCAGCTTTGCCTTGGTAGCTCGGGGCGCTGCTGTGTATCGCGACAGTAGCAATCTATACTAGTGTAGACTGTTTCTCGAGTACGGGATGGAGGTTTAACTGTAACGCTTGACGATCTGAGTGAACTCGCGGAACTGTGGATGGGCTGCGCCGCCGAGTAGGCTGTAGAAGATCGTCTCGGAGGGCAGAACGTGCGCATTCATGGAGAGGAGTTGTTTGAGCACTGGTTCGCGGTCTTCCGCTCGCCGCTCGCTGATGCAGTCCGAGAGGAGGGTCACGCCGATGTCTTCACCGAGCGCTTGGACGGCGGTCTGATAAATGCAAACGGAAGTTTCGAGACCAATCAGCAGTAAGTGGTCAATTTGGTTGCTTTCGATCCAGCGGCCGAGCCCGTCGGCTTCCATTGCAGAAAAAGTGTTTTTGTCGAAGATGGGCGTGTTTTCGGGTAGGACTTTTTTAAGCTCTGCAGTGGTGTTGCCGAGCTTGGCAGGGAGTTGTTCAGTGACTGCAAGCGAGCAACCGAGGAGCGCAGCGGCCTCGACCGCGAAGCTGGTGCGCTTGAGCAGGCGCTCACGATCCGGTATGGCGTTGAGGAATGCGTCCTGGAAATCAATCAAAAGGAGGCCAAGGTGTTGTGCTGGATTGGACATAGTGGAGGTGAACGTCGAGCATTGAACTTGCGAGGTCGAACTTTGAATGCGTTCGAGTGATTTTTTTCTTAGAAATATAGATAGCTATAGGAGCGTCGGCGACTCCCCGTCGCTCCTCTGATCAAGCATTTTGACAGTATCGAACCATCCTAAATTCAGGAGTTTATCCACGTCAGACCAGATCGGGCATATGCTTGCTGTGTGCATGTGCGAACTTTGGCGAATGATTTATTCTCGAGAATTTAGGCAGTCAGGTGGGCGCCATAGAAGCAGTCATGCACCTCTCCTATGGCAATATTTCGACGCATAAACGGATTGCAATATCAGGTGCTTGAGAGGTTTAGTTAGTTTCATTTATGGTCGAAATCCTGCAACTAAACTAGGCCGCGAAGGTTGTCGGCAATTTGATTGCATCGTAGACAATCAGCCGCACTGTTTCGGCTTTCATTGTTACGCTCTCATGGAATGGCACTTTAAAAGTATCGCACGTAAATCTTCGCTCTCACAACTTCCCTTTACTCCAGGGGATCGCGTTGCCTGCTTGATCTTTAAAGATGTCGAGGCTGGCGAAATGGGCCGTGCCGATGTGCTGCCAGATGAAGTCGATACTTATGAACTGCCAGGTGAAGTTCTTGGGCGTTGGATGCGCGTGGTAAAAGATCCAGATGATGGGAGCACAAGCATCCGCGAAACAGTCGCCTCTGCAGAAGACTTTTTTCTGTCGCTGTATGAGAACGATCAAGCGGAAGGCCTCGCAGAGACCGATGCGTTGAAGCATTTACTAGCGCTGATGCTGGAACGTAAACGCGTGGTGCGTGCCCTCGGCAAACGGCAGACCGTAGGCACTCAACTGTACCGACATGTAAAGACCAAGCAGGAGATCGAGGTGCCTATCGTGGAAATCTCCACCGACTTGATGCTCAGAATTCAGGACACGCTCGGTGATATTATTTTATAATCACAATTCTATACTATGATATTTCGTAAAAAAATGACCCTCGCGTGTCTGTTGATGTCGCTGTTCTTTTCGGCTGGCTGCTTTGAGAGCGTCAAGGGCTTTAAAAACGAAATTGAGAACATGCAAGTGCCTCGTTTAATGATTGAGGCGCGCGGCATCGACTATGGCGGTGGCAGTGGTAGCAAGGTCAGTTTGCCGATCTCAGGCACGGCTATCAAACTCGAGCGCGAGCCAGTCGTCGGTGAATACGATATTATTAATGTCGAGATGGTGAAGGTCGACATGGGGATGGCTTTGCTGATTCAGATTACGGACAAGGGCAGTCGTGAGCTGTATCGTCGCTCAGTGACACATCGCGGCAGTCGTATCGTCTTAACCAGCAATGCTCAAGCTGTGGGGGCGACACGCTTAAATGGCACTATCGAAGATGGTCAGTTCTATACTTTTGTGGAAATCCCTGATGATGAACTGGGTCAGTTCGTGATCGATCTAAAGGCGAGCATCCAGGAGTTGCAGTCGCATTATAAGTACTAATCCTGACGAACTCTGGTGTTTATGTATTTAAGACTAGTTCAACGACTGGCAATTGGTGCGGCTTTGTTGCTCTCGCAGCTGTGTCTGCAGGCGGAATTGATTTGGCCAACGCCGAACTCGGCTTTTCAAAAAGGTCAGCCGATCGAGACATTTATCCAAGCGACAGCTTCGGGTGTGCCTGAGTCCGGCCTATTTGGCTGCGTGCGTAATGGCGGTGGGCGCTTTCACGAGGGCTTGGATCTGTTTCCAGTCGATCGCGATCAGCGCGGCGAACCCACCGATGAGGTGTATGCGGTCCTACCAGGACGTATTGTGCATGTGAGTAAAACTGCCGGGCATAGTAGTTATGGCCGTTATATTGTGGTCGAGCATGATCAACAGGTGCCTGCGTTTCATACCCTCTACGCGCATTTGGCGAGTATCGGAGAGGGCATCATGATCGGAGCTCGGGTTGATTCGGGTGCGAAGCTCGGCATCATGGGCCGGTCGGCATCGTATTCGATTCCACGTACGCGCGCGCATTTGCACTTTGAAATGGGCTTTCGCCTGACGAATGATTTCCAGGGGTGGTATGATCGACAGAAGTTCGGTAGTAAAAATCACCATGGCATGTGGAATGGGATGAACTTGGTGAGCATCGATCCGCTCGATTTCTATGAATCGATCCGCCAAGGGCAAGTGAGTAACCTGTATGAATATCTGAAATTGATTCCAGCGATCGCGCGGATTCGGGTGCAGACCGCGGATGTGCCTGACTTTGTCAAAGCGTACCCAGCATTGGTCACGCGCCCGTATGTAGGCAAGCAGTTGGTGGCTTGGGATATCGCATTTTCGCAGTATGGCGTGCCGAAAGAGTGGACCCCGCGTTTTGCGGACGAAGCCATTGGCGGTCGCCTCGGTGATGTCAAAATATTGGCTTATAGCCCGACGCTATTGAAGCAGCAGAATTGTCGTCGTGTGTTGGATGTGGGCGGCACGAAGCCAACGATTTCCTCTGGTACACTGAGCACATTGAGAAAGCTGTTTGGATTTAACTAGGGAGTGGTGTTATTGACGGCAATGCGGACCTGACGCTGCTCGTCCTTGCCAGTTTTGGCAGTTCAGATTGGCTCAGCCCCGCTTGAGTCACTGTTTGAATGTCCCCATCACCTGTCGCGGCGGTGCTTGCGACGTACCGATTTGCACGCAGTGTAGCGATCAGCCTAGGGTGTAGGAATCGACATGCCACGGTGCTTCATTGCTTGGTAGTCTATAGAGACTAAAAAACCCTCAGGACTGGAAGTCACTGAGGGCATTAAAATGGCATCCCGTAGGGGATTCGAACCCCTGTTGCCTGGATGAAAACCAGGTGTCCTAGACCGGGCTAGACGAACGGGACGTGATGCGAAGTCACGGAAGCTACGTTTCAGCGGACGGCCTGCAAGACTTTTTTAAGAAATGATACATTTTTTCCCAATCTGTAGAGAAACCGTTTGCCCATGGGCTTTGAGGAACTAATTAATGTATTATGAATACTGACTCTTTGCCTTTTCCGATGCCGGCTGAACCACTCCTTAAGGTCCAGGGATTGCCGTATCCGCTGGTCGCCTCGGGCAAGGTGCGTGATGTGTTTGATCTGGGCGATGCCTTACTGATGGTCGCCAGCGATCGTGTCTCGGCCTTCGATGTAATTATGCAAGAGGGCCTAGCTGGGAAGGGCGTATTATTGACGCAGATCAGTCTCTACTGGTTCGCTCGTGCGGCTGCGATTACTCCGCACCATTTAGTCGATGAGCATGCGGCGCGGATCGTCGAGCTGGGGAAGGCCCATCCAGAGTTGGAGCACCGTAGTATGATCGTGAAGAAGCTGAAGCCGCTGCCAATCGAGGCAGTCGCGCGTGGTTATCTATCTGGATCAGGTTGGAAGGCCTACCAGGAGACGGGTAAGCTCTTTGAATATAGATTGCCCAAAGGCCTGCAGGAAAGCAGCCAACTGCCGGAAC
>JBLHTV010000028.1:0-16227 GCA_047627755.1 Lentimonas sp.
TCTGGACCGGCGGTCAGGATGAGTCCGCGCTGTCGCAAGGTGTTTATAATACCTACACCAAGGAGAATCTGCGTTACTCGCAGACCGTGCCGATCTCGATGTATGAGGAGAAGAACACTGGCTGTAATTTGCCTGCGCAAATCGATCTGCTGGCGACTGATGGCGATTCGTATGACTTCCTGTTTGTTGCAAAGGGTGGGGGGTCGGCCAACAAAACTTTCCTCTTTCAAGAAACCAAGGCATTACTGAATCCAGCAAATCTTGAGAAATTCTGTATTGAGAAGATGGGCACGCTGGGTACCTCGGCTTGCCCGCCGTATCACATTGCGATCGTGATTGGTGGCACGTCTGCGGAAACCACCATGAAGACCGTGAAGCTGACTTCGACCAAATACTACGATCAGTTGCCGACCGAAGGGAATGAGCATGGTCAGGCATTTCGCGATCTAGCGCTCGAAGCGAAGCTGCTCGGCTACACCCGAAAGATGGGCTACGGCGCGCAGTTTGGCGGTAAATATTTTGCGCTCGATGTGCGCGTTGTGCGCTTGCCACGTCACGGGGCGTCGTGCCCCGTCGGTATCGGCGTGTCGTGTTCGGCGGACCGCAATGTCAAGGCGCGGATCGATAAGGACGGCGTCTGGCTGGAGAAGTTGGAAGACAATCCAGGGCGCTTTATTCCAGACTCTGCCGAAATCGCGAAGCCGAAAGAATCAGTGAAGATCGATTTGAATCGTCCGATGGCAGATATACTCGCTGAGCTCACTCAGTATCCTGTAACGACGCCACTCTCGCTGTCGGGGACGATCGTGGTGGCGCGTGATAGCGCCCATGCCAAATTGCAGGAGCGCATCGATCGGGGTGAAGGCTTGCCAGACTATATTAAGAACCACCCGGTGTATTATGCAGGTCCAGCAAAGACACCTACCGGGAAGCCATCTGGTTCGTTCGGGCCGACAACTGCGGGTCGAATGGATTCGTATGTCGGACCTTTTCAAGCTGAGGGCGGATCAATGATTATGTTGGCCAAGGGTAATCGGTCGCAGCAAGTGACGGATGCTTGTCAGAAGCATGGTGGGTTCTATCTCGGTTCGATTGGTGGACCTGCTGCGTTGCTGGCTGAGTATAACATTAAGAAAGTCGAAGTACTGGAGTATCCTGAGCTCGGCATGGAAGCGATATGGAAAATCGAAGTCGAAGATTTCCCTGCTTACATTCTCGTCGATGACAAGGGTAATGACTTTTTTGCCAGTATCCGTGAGACCTGCGCGAAGTGTGCGGTGCAAGCTTTCGAAGATGCGAAGGCTGGAGCATGACGTGCCGCTTGGTAAACGTATTGATAATTCCAAAGCATCGCTCTTCTAATAAAAGTTTCTTAACGTTAGTTTATCGCATTTTCAGCTCCGCGGGTGCCATGCTTAACCCAGTAAATCGTTGGATTTAGTGAGGGGTTCGGCTATTCTGGGACGACATTATTTGTTGCTTGCTATTTCTTAGGATTAATTAATAACGGCGTTCGACTAGAACACATGTTAACATTCAGAGCGTGGGTAGTCATCAGGGTGAGACGAAAGTATTCAGTTAGGTGATCCAGTCCGAAAGCGGACACTCAAGAGCAAAGAAGCAGTGGGATAGCCCAAATAAAGTAAAGAAAAGGAACACATAATGGATGCAAAAATGTATGTAGGCAACTTGTCCTACGATGTAACTCAAGAAGAACTCCAAGCGCTTTTCGAAGCTCATGGTGCAGTTAGCGATGTTTTCATCGTAAAAGATCGTGAATCTGGTCGCCCTCGTGGCTTCGCATTTGTCACTATGGAAACTAAAGAATCCATGGACGCAGCAATCGAAGCGCTGAATGGTGCAGATTTCATGGGCCGCAATCTTGCGATCAATGAGGCACGTCCACGCGAAGAACGTCCAAGTGGCGGCGGCGGCGGTTACGGCGGCGGTGGCGGCGGTGGTCGCGGTGGCAACGGCGGCGGCGGCGGTTACGGCGGCGGCGGCGGTGGTCGCGGTGGCAACGGTGGCGGCGGCGGTTACGGCGGCGGCGGCGGCGGTGGTCGCGGTGGCAATGATCGTGGCGGACGCGGTGGCAACGGCGGCGGCGGCGATCGTGGTGGTCGTGGTGGCTGGTAGACTGTTTGTCACACTATAAACTTTCGCGGGGCTCAGTAATGAGCCCCGTTTTTTTGTGCGCTCAGCAAGGCACACTTGCTAGATAGTGATCATCGAAAATGGCAATGAAGTCCGTGGCTCGTCCAGCAAGACCTAGAGTTAGCCGATAGCCAGTGCCGTCATCAGACGGCATTTGACTTAGCCAACTCAAAGAGTTGAGCGCTTTTTGAGGCCCTAAATCCGGCCCAAACATGCCGATTATAGTGTTCCAGAGGCAGCCTGCAAGGAACCCGCTGCGACCATGGAAATCCGCGAAATACAGATCAATAAAATCCAGTCGGGACTGCGATGCTGAAACGGTATCACGGTTTCACTACATTGCCTTAATCCCTGCGGCCAATACTTCGGCGGCGCGCTCGATGTCCTTGCCGTTGTGGGCTGTGCTAATAAAGCAGGTTTCGTAGCCAGACGGTGGTAAATAAACGCCATTTTCCAGCGCATAGTGAAACAGTTTGCTAAATAACTGCGTTTCGCTGCTGATCGCATCGTTGTAGTTGCGCACTGGAGAATCGCTAAAGAAGAGTGCAAACATTGAGCCGACTTGGGGCAGTTGTAGTGGCATGCCTTTTTCAATTGCAGCGTTGATCAGCGCATCGCGAACCATAGTGCCCATGGTCTCAAATGCGGGATACGGGTTGTCGGTCTTGAGCTTCTTCAGCGAGGCGATGCCGGCGGCCATCGCTAGCGGATTGCCGCTGAGTGTGCCTGCCTGATAGACTGGCCCGAGAGGTGCCAGTTGATCCATGATCTCGGCTTTACCGCCGAAGGCACCGACCGGCAGTCCGCCACCGATGATCTTGCCCATAGCGGTGAGGTCAGGCGTGATGCCAACGCGCTCTTGCACACCACCAGGGGCGAGGCGAAAGCCAGTCATCACTTCGTCGAAGATCAGCACTGTGCCGTTCTCTTTGCACAGGTCACGCAGCAGCGCGAGAAAGCCTGGATCGGGCAGGATAAAGCCGCAGTTCGCCGGGAAAGGCTCGACGATGAGGGCAGCGATCTCGCCTTTGTGATTGTGAAACGCAGCACGGACCTCATCGGCATCGTTGTATTCTACTACGATGGTTTCGGCGGCAAAGCTAGCTGGTATGCCTGCGCTATCAGGGTAGCCCAGTGTTAGGGCGCCTGAGCCTGCCTTGACCAGTAGCGAGTCGACGTGGCCGTGGTAACAACCCGCAAACTTGATGATTTTGTCGCGCTTGGTGTAGCCACGTGCGAGGCGAATCGTAGACATGGTCGCTTCAGTGCCGCTATTGCACATCCGGACTTTTTCGACCGATGGCACCATCTCGACGATGAGTTCCGCCATTTCGACTTCGTAAGGATTCGGCGTGCCGAAACTAGTGCCTTTTTCCAGTGCCAGACTGATGGCCGCGCGGATGTCGGGATCATTGTGTCCATGGATGGCAGGGCCCCAAGTGCAGACGAAGTCGATCAGCTCTTTACCGTCGGCGGTGTAGAGGTGTGCGCCGTCTGCACGTTCAGTAAAAAAAGGAGCACCGCCGACAGAGCGGAAAGCCCGCACAGGAGAGTTCACTCCTCCAGGAATAAGTTGTTGGGCGCGTTCGAATAATTGCGTTGAACGTTGCGAGTGGTTAGTTGGTTGTTGCAGTTTGTCCATTGGCCGAATTTTCAACACTCAACCAACAACTTTCAACCAACAACGCAACTAGCTGACGTATTTTTGCACAATTGGGATTCGACGCCCGACGCCGAAGGCGAGTGGTGTGGTTTTCAGGCCTGGTGCGGCTTGCTTGCGCTTGTATTCGTTTAGATCAACCTTGCGGATGATGTCATGTACCACTCCTGGGTCGTAGCCGCGCTCGATAATTTCAGCGGAGGAGAGGCCTTCTTCGACGTACAGTCGTAGGATGCCGTCGAGCGTCGGATATGGCGGTAGTGAATCTTCGTCCTTCTGATCGGGGCGTAGTTCAGCCGACGGTGGCTTGTCGATGGTGTTCAATGGTATGAGTTCACGCTCAAGATTGATATGACGCGCAAGTGCGTAGACTTTCATCTTAGGTAGATCAGAAATCACCGCGAGTCCGCCGCACATGTCGCCATAGAGGGTGCAATAGCCTACGGATATCTCGCTTTTGTTACCAGTGGTCAGAAGTAGTGCGCCGAACTTGTTAGACATCGCCATGAGTAGCACGCCACGGGTACGGGCTTGGATATTTTCCTCGGTGACGTCGGCTTTACGGCCTTTAAAGAGTGGTCCGAGTGCGGCTTCGGCGGCGTTGACGGTGTCGGCAATCGGGACTTCGTGATATTCGATGCCGAGGTTTTTCGCCAGTGCTTCAGCATCGTCACGGCTATGTTGGCTCGAAATTGTGGAGGGTAGGGCGATACCGATCACGTTTTCAGGGCCAAAGGCTTCGGCGGCGATGGCTGCGACGACGGCGGAGTCGATCCCGCCGCTGAGGCCGATCAGGGCTTTTTTGAAGCCACTCTTGTGGGCGTAGTCACGTAGGCCGAGCACCAGCGCATCTTGGGTGGCGGCGTTGCCTTTGAGATTGAAGTATTCGGAGATGACGGTTGCGGTCGGTGCGTCGATATCGATCACACGATTTTCTGCGCGAAAAGCTGCCATGCCCGCGATCAAACCGCGTTGCGGGTGTGCTACGAGGCTGCCGCCGTCGAAAATCAGCTCGTCGTTGCCGCCCACTGCGTTGCAATACACGGCGGGGCAATTGCAGTGATCGGCGGCAAATTGCAACAGTGGCTGGCGAGCTTCGTTTTTACCGTCATGCCATGGGCTGGCTGATAGATTCAGCAACAGGTCGATGCCTCTTTCAGCTAATGTCGTGAGTGGATCGACAGTGTAGCGGCGATTGCTGGTAACTGCGGGTCCAGTCCAAATATCTTCGCAAATGGTGATACCAATACGTTTACCTTGCCACTCATGGATGACTGGTGCGAGTGCGGGTTCAAAATAGCGATCTTCATCAAACACATCGTAGCTCGGTAGCAGGCATTTGCGCGCGATGACTTGAATCGCACCGTTTTCACACCATGCAGCCGCATTGTAAAAAGGCCGGCCAGCTGCGCCAGGGCTTCGAGCTTCGACGGTGCCGATAATTGCTGGTACCGTGCCGATCTCTGCGGCGATGGACTTAAGCATCGCTTCAATGTCGCTAACAAAGCAGCTTTTGAACAGTAGATCGCGCGGTGGATAGCCGCAGATCGCAAGTTCAGGGAAGAGGATCAATTCGGCACCTTCAGCGACCAGTGCTTGATAGGCATTGAGGATGAGTGTGCGATTGCCGGCTAAGTCGCCGACGGTCGTGTTAATTTGTGCGATCCCTATATACATAGTGTATTTTTAAAACAATGGTTTGAACTGGCGACTTGCAAATATGTGACCCACGAAGATAGTTACAATTTTATCATATTTACGATTCGTTACGACGATTATTTTTCCGATGTTTAGAGAACTCAAGATTTTCAGTGCATTACTATGCGTTTCCTTTTCTGCGCTGATTGCTGCGCATGCACAAACAATTAGTCCGGAGGTTGAGGTCGTTTCGATTCTCTCTGGTGAGGTTGCCGTAGTGGCTCCAGTGCTGACCTTGGATGCCATGTATCAGCTAATTAAGGACACGAGCCCTCAAGTTTTATTTGAGAAAGACACGGTGCGACGTGCGCTAGAGAATAGTTTTCAGGAGCGAGCGGCATTACTACCGCAAATCTCGCTCGCCGCTTCGCAGACGCGCCAGCAATTCGGTCGTGGCTTTGCGGGAGATGATTTTGAGTCGCCGCCGTTTAATTCCTTCGGGACCAGAGTGGAAGCGACACAAACTCTGTTTGACACTGAAAAATACGCACGCTACCGGATTGCAGAATTAGAGCATGCGATCTCGACAATGGATTACGAAGTGGCGGTCCAAGATATTTTGGACCAAGCGGTGCAGCTCTATCTTACGCAAATCCGAGATTTAAGCCGAAAGAGCATCGCCGAGGGTAATATTGAGCGTAGTCAACGTTTGTTGAAGTTGGCTCAAGACCAACTCTCAGCTGGAGCTGGTATTAAAATCGATGTGACACGTGCCAAAGCGCGTGCCTTGGAAGATGATCGGGACTTATTGATTGCTGAAGCAAATGCCGAGATATCTATACTTGGCTTAAAGGCGTTGCTTGATTTGGACTTAGATTCCGAATTGAAGCTGAATGGCTCGATTATAAATATGCTGAAAGCCCCCCCGTCTATGGATGACTATAAAATTAAGGGAAGCGCTTTGATCGCTTTACGTCCAGAGTTGGCTGTGCAGAAGAAGCGCCTCGAGCAAGCCTTGCTGGCGCGCAAGGCGGCATCGTGGCAACGTTTACCGAATGTCGAGCTGTTTGGCGATTGGGGCTATGATTCAGATGAAGCATTTTCCAGCAATTATAATGAGGCATGGCTCGTCGGTGTGCGGGCCTCGGTGCCGATCTTTGATGGTTTTCGGATCGAATCCGAGAAGCGCGAAGCTGCCGCAGTGGCTCGCCAAGCGAGCTATGAAATGCGGGTGTTGGATAAACGGATTGAGAGTGAGTTTAGAACCGCGTTGTTTGATATGAATTCACGTTACAAGCAGATGGGGCTCGCAGGTAAGGAAATCGACCTTGGACTTGACGAGGTCGAGCAGGCTGAGCTTCGTTACCTTGAGGGCTTGTCGGATAACCGTGAGCTGATTGATGCGCAACAGCGCCTCGCCGATGCGGAACGCAGTCATCTCAGCTCCGCGTATTTATACGGTGTGAGTCGCTTGGCTTATGCACGGGCAATCGGGGCAGTGGAAACGGTCTTGGATTGATCTTTCTCAAAGAAACAGGAATTTTGCTATACACCTTAGCACATGAATCGATCCGACTCACATCCACTACAGCTTATCCTTGCCTCGGCGTCACCTCGACGCAGTGAATTACTCGAACGCATCGGCCTGAAGTTTCGAATCTGTCCGGCCGATGTCGAAGAGTATAATTCACCCGACGATGGTCCCGCTCAGATGGTATTGCACAATGCCGGATTGAAGGCAGATGCTTTGACGACGGATTTTCCAGACGCACTGGTGCTTGGTTCAGACACCACGGTAGCGCTCGATGGCATCGTGCTGAATAAACCGGTTGATTTAGAGGATGCGCGTTCGATGCTGTGGCAGCTCTCAGGGCGCTCACACACTGTGTATACTTCAATCGCATTGCGCTGGCAGGCTGGTGGATTGAGCGATGATTTTGTTGAAGCCAGTCAAGTGTATTTCAAGACTTTGGACGATGCGACCATAACTGCTTATTTTCAATGTGTCGATCCGCTCGACAAGGCCGGTGCCTACGGCATTCAGACTGGGCGCGAGATGATTGTTGAGGCGGTCGAAGGTTCTGTTGAAAATGTTATGGGGCTACCGATTCAAGCGCTCGAGGCGCGGCTATTTGAACTCGGCTTTGATTTTCGAGTTCAAAGCTAATTTACTCGATATACTTTGGCTCAGGCATCTACAACACGACAGCTCGAAAATCCGTTTAAACAAGCGAGGCGGGAGCAATGGTGGTCGTCTGCTGCAGCTCTAATCATTGCGTTGCTGCTGCACATCAGTCTGCTGGTTGTAGTGCCGGATAAATTCCTGATGTCCAGCGCTGCACTTGATGTGCAAGATGAGCCGCTCGAAATTATATTGCTACCGCCTGAACCACTCACAGCTGATGAGCTTAAATTCGTCGAAGCGAACCCTGAGGTGCCAGAAAATGAGCCAGATCGTAAGGATCAATATTCCTTCCGCGCTCAACAAGCCTCTGATCAAAGCCTCAAGCAAGCATTACTTGACGCGCCCATGGTTGACGGTGAAGAGCCCTCACAGAAAATTATTCAAGGTGCGATGGCACCGGCAGCACCACTGACTCCCGGTATATATGCCCCAGCAGCGCCGCTAGGCGAGGGCGAGGGCACGGATGGTGGTAAGAATGGGGCGCCTGCAGCGCAAGTGATTCGGCCAGCAACGCCACTACCAGCTCCAGACTTTATCCAACAAAAGCCGATCACCACCGATGGTTCTGGTAGTAGCCTTGAGGCGCTCGGCGCGGGCAAAGAGATAGTTGAGGATCCAGATCCTGAGGCACCGATCAACCTCTATCGGCCATCGTCGCAAACAACCCAGGAGCAACAGAGGGATGGCGGCGGTGGTGCGCCAGATGCCCAGCCAATGCCGCGGGCACGGCCGAGACTCTCACCGGATCTAATTCATGGTCCCGTGATGCGCTCAGAGGGCTCTGCCAGTCGTCGTGGGGCACTGGCGATCGATGCCACATTCAGCGAGTTTGGGGAATATCAACAACAGTTCTTCGCTGCGCTTCAGGCTGGATGGTATCAAGAAATCGAGTTTTTCCAACCGATTGATACTTCTACTCGCGTGGTCGTTAGCTTCCGTATTACCGCAGATGGGGTAATACATGATGTAGAGGTGTTGCACAGTACCGCCAGTCAGATCGCTACTTTGATCTGTCAGACCGCGCTGACAAAGCGCTCTCCGTTTCGCCCATGGACCAAAGAGATGGTTACAGTCTTTGGTCAAGAGCGCACGCTGGAAGTAGTCTTTCATTATCGCTAATAAATATTGTGCTCTTGTTACACGCCGTCATAATCTTAACACTACGTTATGACTTCACCCCAACAGATAACTCAAGTCAGTGACCTACCTCTCGGCCCGGGAGTACGCTTGATCACTTCAAATCAGCATGGTTTGGTCGCGCTGGATAAGCCCGCGGGGCTGATGTCGCATCCAAATAAAAAAGGGGAGAGTATGCGTTCGTTGCTCCGGGCTAGTTACGATTACGATGGCGAGGTTTACATTTGGCAGGTCGGTGAGGTGGAGCATCGAGCATGGCTGATTAACCGTCTCGATTCGCCGACATCAGGCGTCATACTACTTGCGCTTAATGAGGATATTAACACCACGATTAAGCAGCGCTTTTCCACTCATCAGGTAACTAAAGTCTATTATGCGTTGGTAAAAAGTGTACCCTCAGTGCCCGCAGGTTCTTGGAGTGACAGTTTAAGAAAAGATGTGTATCGCGGTCAAAAACTAATCAAGGGCGGCCAAAGTATACCTGCAAAAACCCGTTATCAAGTCGCCAAAGCCGTGACGGGCGGATTTCCGATCGCACTGCTTAGATTGATGCCACTAACTGGGCGTACGCATCAACTTCGTGTGCAATGTAAGAACCATCGTCATCCAGTTGTCGGAGATCGCACCTATGGTAGCTTTGGTTTCAATAAAGAAGTGGCAATCGAAACTGGTGAGAAACGGATGATGCTTCATTCTGGAGAGACTTCGATGCGTTATCCCTATCAAGGCAAGATGCATGATTTTAAAGCCGAGTCTGAATTGCCAGCGGCCTTTGATCAAGTAATGAGTTTTCGACCTGGGCGCAATGCCGGTAAGGCGCCCGTACCGAATACCACGAGCAGTTCATTAGCAAACCGCCGCTTTAGGCGATAGATTTTAGGGGAGTTTCGCTAATCAGCAGAGACGACGTCATGTCGTTCAAAATGCTCCATCGTGTCTGTCAATGAGGTAAGCACGGCGACTGACCTTGCAGAATGCGTCCTTATTCGCAGCCTAGAGATATAAGTATGATTCATTCTTTGGTTTGTTAGTTTCGGTGAGGTATGCTTTACTCTGTGATATGCAGATGGACCATCATTACCATCGTGACGAGCGACTAATTATTCGGCTCGCTGTTGTCCTCGGCGTCGCGATGGGTGTATTGGCAATATTCCTCACGCAGAAATACAGATCACCCCGAGAGCAGGTATCACCTGAAGCGGTATGGTCTGTGGTGTATGAGCTTTCCACGCAGGCAGGATTGGATCCAGAGTTTGTCTATGCCTTGGCTTGGGCCGAGAGTGGGTTGAATGCGAAGGCACGCAGTTCCGTCGCACGTGGCATGATGCAGATCACCCGTCCGGCGTGGAACGAAGTGACGGATGAGCCCTACCGTTTAGCATGGGAGTGGCAAACCAGTATTCGAGTTGCCATCGGTTATCTCGTCTATTGCCGCGACTACTTGAAGTCGAGTGATTCATTCAGCTATCCCTTGCTGGCCGCGAGTTATCGTTATGGGCCGTATCACGTGCAGGATAGTAATTTTGATATTAAGGAAATTAAGCCCCCAAAGAACGAAATCTATCAGCGTATTTTTGCGGGTAATGTGCGGCCTGTTCCACCACCGAAAATAATTGCTGCGGATCAGTGACGATTAATACGTATCCACGGTTTCTGGGTAGATTTGCCCGGTGGCGCTGATCTTAAATAGGTAAACCTTGCCAGGTTGCATGCGGGTGTAGATGGCATTGCCAAATACGGCTTGCACGCCGTAGTTGCTGAGGCGAGTGGGGTCGTTGGCGAGGTCCCAAATAGCTTCCCAAAAGATATCCCGGTTCCTCAAATGGAGGGAGTCGGTGATCGCGTGGTAGCGCTCCGGTGCAGTGCTGGGGATCTCGATCGCTTCGCCATTGGCGGGCGTTGTCGTTTCGCCATAGATGCGGCGCCATAAATACAGGGCGCGCGCCGTGCCGTCTTTCACGTATTCGGCCGTGAATTTGACGATGAGTGCATCGAAGTGAATGATATCGCCGCTGACGGTGAAGCGTTGCTCCGAGACTAGCGTCTTGGGGTCATTGGCAGCAGTCTGCACAAAGCGCACAACGCTTTCTATTTGGCCCAAGTCGTTGCGCGTTTGTGATTCTAATATCGCGTAGCCGATTTGCTCTTCATGAGTGAGATTACGCACCGCTTTGTTGAGCTGGTGGTTCTCTGTCAGTAGTTCGTGAATGCTTGCGGTAGCATGATAAAAGCTCATCCCTAGAATACCCGCCGTGATGAGGGCGGCTAGTATGACGAACGTGCCAATCAGTCTACCTTTAATGCGTTTTGCCATACTGAAGACTAAATCATGAGTTTGGTCGGAGCGACAAGAGCGATTTTTTGGGACTCCGGCTGTATCCAGGGGCTTTAGTCGGAGTTCCAGAGCCGCTGCGCGGGTACGCCTAATGATGCTTAATTTAGAACAACAATGGAATCCCGCTCAGTGGTGCTAAGGCAGTGCATTGAATTATCAGAGCACCTTCTAGCTGCTACGTATTAGCTCTGTGGCAGTTTAGCTTCGAGAATTTTTAAGTATTCCCAGCTAAATATACCGCTCTTATGGCCATCACTGAACCATGGACTGACGCCATAGTTCCCTTGGAAGTCCCACCCTTGAATCGTAACACCGGGGAATTTCTTTGGGCCATCGCCGCCGTATTGATTGCCGAAAATGTCTTTCTCGCCGATGTTTTGCGCACTGGGCGAGTATTGGCGCAGAAAATCAGCGGGGAAGTAGCTCTCGCTGCCGTCTTGCCAGAGAATACAGAGTTCACTGCCGATGAGTTGTAAATTAGTTGGTTTGGCCATGGTATCGAGGTTGTTGGTTGAGCGTTGCTGGTTAGATTAGATCTGAAAAAAACAACTCTCAGTGATTAATTAATAACTTATTTATAATATCCAACGCTTTGTAGTTTTTTCATTAGAGCAATGGCGGGGCCGGAACGGTTGAGAATGTAGAGGTGAATCCCCGGGGCACCTCGTTTCAACAATTCGTGAGCTTGCTGATAGCTCCACTCAATTCCGATCGCTTCGACTGCAGCTTCGTCATCGCCCGCGGCGATGAGTTGTTCGTTGAGGGCAGTGGGGACGCTGGTGCCACACATGTCACAGAAGCGCAGTGCTTGTTTGTAGGAAGTGACGGACATCAGGCCGGGCAGCACGGGAACGGTAATCCCTACACGACGGCAATTGTCGACGAATTCGAAATAGGCATTGTTATCGAAGAATAATTGCGTGGTGATAAAAGTCGCGCCGGCATCGACTTTGCGTTTCAGATTGAGCAGGTCGATTTCTAGTGAAGGAGCTTCGGGGTGCTTTTCGGGGTAGCCCGCGACGCCCAAATCGCATTCTGGGTACACTTCGCGAATCAGTTGCACCAGCTCGTTGGCGTATCTGAGTCCGTCTGGATGTGGGACGAAGTCGGTTTCGCCTTTGGGTGGATCACCGCGCAGCGTCATGATTTGCTTGAGGCCTGCTGATTTGAATTCGGCAATAGTCTGCTTTAACTCTTCGCGCGAGTGCCCAACACAGGTGAGGTGGGGCATCACGGCGTAGCCATAGTCTTCGTGAAGCTTACGGGCGTAGTTTAGCGTGCGACTGCGTGTACTGCCGCCAGCACCATAAGTGATCGAGACGAAGTCAGGGTTGTAGGCCTGCATTTGCTCTGCGGTGAGGAGTAGTTGCTGCGCGGTATCGTCCGATTTTGGCGGAAAAAATTCAACCGAAAAGAGTGGGTCGTTGGTTGCTAGGCGGTGTTTGATCGAAAGTGTCTTCATGTTAACGAATCAACGTATGGTGATATGATGATATGTAAAGTGCAATGTTGCGAAGATCGCATGCGACCGTAGGTGCAGCTTGGGGAGTTCCGATCGCAAGTCGAAGTCAATTTGAGCGGGAGAGCAGTTATAGTCTTGAGTTTGTCTCATGTCCAACTGCGCTAGATATCTTTCAGTCATGCCCGATCAAGTTCGCCGCAGCCATATTAACACTGATTATAGAGTCGTGCCATGGTCGATCGGCACAGGGTCGCCTTTGCTTGAGGACGATGATGATTGATCATTATGTTAAATCGCGTGGCAATCACCAGCTTTCAACATCCGTCGTATCAGTATTCAATCATAACTGTGATGGCTGCGAGTCTTCGAGCGACGATTACAGTAATCGGCGGACAACTCTATTATACCGTCTCGGATGTACTGAATCGGTCGAATATTAAGGTCGTGGCCGATGAGGTTATGCAGTCGCTGAAAGGTCCATCATTTTAGAGTCTGCTACAGTCTGAAGCTCCGACGATTCTCGGGGAAGCCGAGTCGGCGGATAAGTCGCCTTGATCGCGGTTCGGGACTCGTGTGCGAGGGCACTTGTTAGTCGTATTGTTGGCTGTATTGAGCAACTCCCTCATTTCTACGTCGAAACAGTTGACGAAAGGACTCAATTTAGCGGCCGTTTTTGGATTTACACCGGAGGCGATCGCAGGTGAAAGCAATTTTATCCGATCAGCGTATATGCGGCTCGGTCAGAGCACGATTGCTGGTATCGTTTTAAAGGCATTATGTTTATTGCGATGCCAAAAGAGTTTTTATAATGCGTAAATTAATTTTCGACTGCGAGCTCTTTGCCCTCAGAGAAGCCAAAGAGTTCGATTTTGAGTGAATGGGCTTTTTCTAGAATGTTCGCTTTATCAAGAATCAGGACACTGCCACTTTCCAATACAGCGGTGCGAATGCCCGACTCATGCATCACGTCCAGTGTGCGGTGGCCAAAGACTGGTACGTCAAAGCGATAGTCTTGCCCCCGCTTTACGGTCTTCACGAAAATAAGATCGTCAGTTTTAAATGTACCTGCGCGGCGCAGCATAGGATCGGTCCCTTCGTAAGCCTCGACTGCCAGTACAGTGCCATGTCGCACGACGACACCCTGGCCGGCGTCGAGATCTGCGATGCCTTTGGCGATACTGATGCCATGCGCGATATCCGTTAACTCTGCCTTTAATTTGCCTGCAGTCATTAAGCCTTCGTTCGCGAGCTGATCATCCATAAACGAGCGGGCGTCGAGCATGGAGATATCGATCGCTTCGATTTCGCCGGCAATCGCACCGAAGATGGTCTCGGCATTTTTGATCTTTAGGCTATTCAGAATCTTCAGGGCTTTTAGGTCGGGATGTAGACCGTGAAACAGGCGGCGCGGTGTGATTTGTCCAGCCATGAGAGCATAGCCACAATCTAGTTTCTTCAGCGATCTGAGTAGTTTTCCGAGCTGCCCGACTTTGATTTGGATGTGTTCGTTTGCCGGGATTGAGTCGATCAATGCTGGCTCCGTCTCTCCTGCAAAGGACACGATGCGCAGCGGCAAACCAGCGGCGCGAATACGCTTGGCCGTTAGTATAGGGTATTGACCTTTACCGGCAATTAAGCCGATGGGGCGCTGGTCAAAAGTATCTGGTAGGAATTGCGATCGGGGCAGGGGCGAGCTCATAGCAGGTGACTATTCGTTAAACCCGTAAGGACGGTTAACAGGCTGGTCAAGGTGGGTGGGCGATGCAATCAGAACAGGTCGAGGCAGATGACCATTGAGACCTGCTTTAAAAAAGACTCGTTTGCTGGCATGTTGAGTGGCTTGCGAGAATTGTTCAATTGCTTTGGGCAGAGAGCTGAGTGTCATGCTTTCAGTGACTTCACCGAGCATGGCACTTTGTGGACTAATGCGAATGCTTTGCGGATCGACGATCAATTCTCGGTGCTTCCGATCTGGGTATTTATAGGTAAGTAGGCCTTTGTAAGCGGTGATTTGCGCGCCCATATCGTTGTACTGAATAATGCATGTAGCCGAGTGTATTTGTAATTCCCCCGTGGGCAGAAGCACACGCGCCTCTGATAGCGGTGAAAGATTATTACTAACGACTGCAAGGTCACCATTAATTAGCCGTACCGAGAGGATCGATCTAGACGGCTCGTTGGAGAGACGTTCGCTCTTTTCGGTAAAAGGTTTTTGGATGAAGGTTTCGAATAGAACCGCAGAGTTTTCGCCGATGCCGATACCCATACCATTGGAGAGTGCTAGGAAGATATGAGCGTTCTTGCCAGTTTCGACGGTGCAGGCATTCAGAATTAGCGTGTCGTGTAGCTTTGGCTGTGTGCTGTGTGATCTGGCATCTTCAATCTGTACGTTGCCTTGGATACTGGTGGCGACTGCGATTCCCTCCGCCATCTCCTCGGCATTCGAGTCGACCACTCCACCCAAGAAAATCCCTGCAGCGACGAGGCCGCAGAGAGTTTTCCAGCACGGCTTAGATTCGATATACATTAAACAGCTACGATGTTGACGATTTTGCCTGGCACGTAGATTTCGCGTTTGATGACTTTGCCGTCAATGTGAGCGCGAATCCTTTCGTGGGCCTTGGCTGTTGCGAGGGCGTCGTCTTTGGAGACGTCGGCAGGGAGCTGGGCATCGCCACGGTATTTACCATTCACTTGGAAGATAATTTTAATGGTGTCTTCCTTTAATTTACTTTCGTCAAATACTGGCCACCCTGCGGCCGCGATGCTGTCTGTATGGCCGAGAAATAGCCAAAGCTCTTCGGCGATATGCGGCGCGAGTGGTGCGAGGAGTTTGATTAAGGATTCGACCGCGTCGAGCGTGAGTGCGTCGGCTTTGCCGAGCTGATTGACGCAAATCATCATTTGCGAAATCGCGGTGTTAAAGCCGAGCGCCTCGTAGTCTTCGCTGACTTTTTTGATCGTGGCGTGCAGTATGCGATCCGTGTCGGCGTCGAGTTGCTCGGTCGTTCCAATCGTGGCTTGGCGTGTGCCGTCCTCGGCTACGACGAGTCGCCATGCCTTACGCAGGAAGCGGGCGATGCCTTCGATGCCCTTGGTATTCCATGGTTTCATCGCTTCAAGTGGGCCGAGGAACATCAGGTAGAGGCGTAGCGCATCGGCTCCGTAGTTTACAATGATACTTTCTGGGCTGATCACATTGCCGCGGCTTTTGGACATCTTTTCGCCGTCTTCGCCGAGGATGATGCCTTGGTGGAAGAGCTTTTTGAATGGCTCCGGATCGCTCACTACGCCAAGGTCGTAAAGTACGTGGTGCCAGAAGCGTGCATAGAGTAGGTGCAGCACTGCGTGTTCCGCGCCGCCAATATACAGATCCGGATAGCCCCAATATTTTTCTTTCTCTGGGGCGATCAGTGTGTCGGTATTTTTCGGATCCACGTAGCGCAGGTAATACCAGCACGAACCAGCCCATTGTGGCATGGTATTGGTCTCGCGTGAGCCTTGTACCCATCCTTCGACGGGCGCGCTAGAAGTAGCTCCAGTTGTTGGATCGATATAGAGGTGTAGCCATTCCTCGGCTTTCGATAGTGGGCTCTGACCATCGGGCGACGGTGTGTAGCTCTCCACTTCCGGCAATGCCAGAGGCAGTGCACTTT
>JBLHTV010000029.1:0-15701 GCA_047627755.1 Lentimonas sp.
ATCGGATTGGCACAGTCATCAGCATGAGCGCGACGCCAATTTTGATGGTGTGGTGTTGCACGTGGTCTTACACCCCGAACGGCGAAATCCCAACCCAGTGAAAACATCGAAGGGTCATGTACCAGAGCTGTTGTATTTAATGCCACTATTGAATCGTGATCTGGAATCGTATGCAATGGATGACGCGCTTCTCGAGTTGGAGCAGCAAGATGAGCTGGAGTGGGTCGCGCAGTTTATTGAAAAGCCGCTCGATGTGCGTTTGCGAATCTTGCGCGAGCGGGCTGAAGCGCGTTGGCAACACAAGCTCAGATACGCGATGCAACGTTTGCAGGCTGCAGGGTGGGAGGCGGCGTGTCATGGCTATGCGTTTGAAGTCTTAGGCTATGCGCGCAACCGTACGCCGATGCTGCGGCTGGCAGCTAAGTATCCGCTTGCTGCGATGCGTGCCGATGTGATGAACGGCGATAATCTATTTGCGCAAGAAGCGGCGCACTGGAAGCTCAACGGCCTGCGGCCTGCGAATCATCCGCGCCGTCGCTTGGCGCAATATTTGCGGATCGTGCAACAGCAACCACACTGGCCGGATCGCTTGGCCGCGTGCTTAAAGACATTCCCGCAGCGTGAGGTTGGTGGTTTGACGTCGGTCTTTCGCAAGGCAGTGAGCCTACCGCAGCGCAGTGCCGCGCTCAGCGAATCGATTTTCAGTGGTGCCCTTGCAGAGCAGCGATTTAATACCATGGTGGTCGATGCTTTCCTGCCGCTGGCAACGGCAGCAGGCCTGCTCGATGGCTTTAGTTATTGGGTGCATTGGTCACCCGGCGATAGCCCGGATGCCTTGAGGCGCTTCTTGAAGCACGCAGGCGCAACGAATCGACAGAATCCGCAAAGCAACGGCTGGAATCAAGGCGCATTGGCTTTGTTTTTAGAGCGTGGGATGTAAGACGCAGAAATGCTCGAAAAGTCGCAGGATTCAGGCCGCAAAGGAGCTCAAAAACCATTTACTTGTTTCATTTGAATCGTTCGTGATTGGGCGAACTGCTCAGATAACAAAACAGGACTATCTGTCCTATTTTGAGCCTGTTGCGCTTTTTTAGGTAACCTGAGTAGATCGCTCGCTTAGCTCTGAGTCTCTTCAGTCGCTTCGACGGAGGTTAATTTTTTTGGCAGAAACGGTTTTTTGATCCAGCCGATGATGCCTGACTCTTCTTTTTTGACTTCTGCTTCGGCGTCTTTGAGGGCGCTTTCCCATGCGGAGCCAAAGCCCGGCGCGCGCGTGTTCATGATGCTGAGCGCTTTAGTATAGAGGTGTAGGGTGCGGATCTCGGCGCGACCTGGCTTGTCTTTTAATGCGCTGACTGCTTGGGTGAGGTTCTGGCTGGTCTCTATTTGACTGGCCAGTTCCTGCTTGAGCGCTTCGTTGCCCTTGTTGTTGATTTCCATCTGGGTGTGAAGGTGCTTTTGTAGGCTGGCGATCTCGCCCTCCAATTTGTCCCTTCGCGCGGCAGCATCGGATTTTTGTGTGAGGGCTTTGATCCCTGCGCGTATCCAGACCAGTAGCGCGATGACCAGACCTATGCAGATGCCGATTACGATTGGCTGAGAAAATAGATTTTTGAGAGCGTCTTCCATAATTAGAGCGGTGCTAGTTGCTTTTTAACTTACCAAGACGTGGCGCCAATACAAGTCGTCATATTAAATCAAGAGTTCCAAGCTCGGGTATATCTAGTCGCCTAACTTCGTTGTTTAAATGGGATACTTTTCAATCATTGATAAATATGCATGAATGTAAATCAATTGCCGCGCCTATAGGGTGACTGTCAGAGAAAAGCTCATGAAATTCATCAGCTCGGCATCTGAATCGGCTCACTTGTTGCGGATGGTTGCGAACGCAAGATCACCGAGTCAATCTGCTCGCGATAAACAAGCACAGCGATGGCGGAGAGTGCGTTTCTCGGCATTGACGAGTGCTGCATCTTTGTGTAAGTGTTTTGTATTATGGCGAGTTTCGATGAAGACATTGTCCGCGAGTATTTTGAATTGAACGGTTTTTTTGTACGTCACTTGCGTAAGCACAGTGTGCATTCGCGAAAAAAAACTGCGCAGGAGACGGTAGATTTGTTGGTCCATAATCCATCAGCGCCGTCGGATGCATCCGAGCCGAATTTTCAATTGTTCTCTTCGGATATGGTTGCGATCCGGCAGGCGCTCGTGGTGGTGCATAGCTGGCAACAAACCCGAGTGACGCCGGCGATTTTAAAAAGTCCTGCTCGTTTGTTAGAGTTCCTAAAGAAGGGCGTGCTGAGCCAAACGGATGTATTGTTTGAAGTGGAGGAGGGGTTGCTTGAGGACGTGGGGGCTTATCGGAAGATTTTGGTGCTGCCCGGCTTGCCGACCGCAGAGCCACAGCGTAACGAATGTCTAGAGCTCTTTAAGGCGCAAGGCGTGGATGGGGTGATTGCGTTTAGCACGATCCTTGAAGATTTACTGCGGCATGTGGAGGTGAATCATAGCTATCATAAGTCGGAATTGCTGCAACTAGTGCGCGTGCTGAAAGTCTACAATATGGTGCAGGCACCGCAGATGCGCTTGTTTTAGGTCAAGCTCCAACAAAAAATTTCCATTCTTGAGTAATTTAAAAAGGTGGGAATTGTTAGGCTTATGTCTATTCATCCTACTGCTCTTGTTTCTGAAACTGCCGTGATTGGTGCAGGTTCTATTATCGGTCCTTATGCTTTGATCGAGGACGGCGCCGTGCTCGGTGAGAATTGCTCAATCGCGGCTCATGCGATTCTGCGCCGTGGTGTGGTTCTCGGTGATGCTGTCACGGTCGATTCGTTTGCGGTGATCGGTGGCGATCCGCAGTCGCTGAGCTTTGATCCGTTGACGAAGAGTGGCGTGGTGATCGGTAATAATGTGGTGATTCGGGAAGGCTGCACTGTCAATCGTGGCTCGAGTGTTGGTTCGAACACCGTGGTGGAGGATGGTTCCTTTTTGATGGCTCAGGCACATATTGCCCATGATTGTAAGGTGGGTAAGGATGTGGTGATCGCTAATAATGTGATGCTGGCGGGGCATGTGACGGTCGGAGCGAATGTTTTCATCGGTGGTGGTGTTGGCATACATCAGTTCTGCCGAATTGGCACGTATGCGATGATTGGCGGTAATGCGTCGATCGCAGCGGATGTGCCGCCATATGTAATGGCGGCCGGGCGTAATACGGCTCACGGCTTGAATATGGTGGGCTTGCGACGTGGTGATTTTGGGCGTCCGGATTTGGCGGATCTCAAAAAGTGCTATCGTGCGGTTTACTTCGGCGGTGGTAATTTGAAGAAGAAGGCCGCTGAGGCAATGCGTGAGCATGAGTTTGGCGTGACTACCACGGGTGCGCGGTTTTTGGCGTTTTTCGAGTATGGCAAGCGTGGCTTTGTGCAGTCTTCGAATGAGGCGATTGATGAATAGCGAGCTGCGGATGAATGATGAATAATTTGAGGTCGATTTTGCCATTGGCAATTACTTGTGGTGATCCTGCGGGCATCGGCCCTGAGGTGATTGCTGGGGCGCTGCGCAGTGAGTCGGCGCGCGGCAAAGATTGTATTTTAATCGGCCCAGTCGCTTGGGCTCGGCCTTTGGCGGCCGAGCTTGGATGTGCTTTCAAGGCGGTCGGGCCAGTTGATCTTCAGCTCGTTCTGGGGCAACCTTCGCGAGCGACAGCCGAGGTGGCATTAGCTGCTTTGCAGGTTGCGGCGCAGGGCTGCGTGGATGGTCGTTTTCGTGGTGTGGTGTCGGGCCCAGTGAGTAAGCATTGGCTGCAACAGGTCGGCTTTAGGCAGCCCGGGCAGACGGAGTTTTTTGCAGAGGCTTGGGGCGGCGAACCAAGCATGGGATTTGTTGGTAATGAATTGCGAGTGGTATTGGCGACTTGGCATATTCCACTGCGCGAGGTGGCGGATGCGTTGACTGCGGAATGCTTAGAGCTGGCGGTCCGGCGTGCGTATGCGCTAGCAAAATCCTTTGGCGTCGAAGCACCACGGATCGGTGTGTGTGGCTTAAATCCGCATGCAGGTGAGGGTGGCATTCTTGGTGTTGAAGAGCGCGATGTGCTCAACCCTGCATTAGATCGGTTGCGCGTTGAAATGCCAGGGCTGTCAGCATGTTTACCCGGCGATACGGTGTTTTTTCGTCAGCGTCGCGGGGACTTTGACGTGGTAGTCGCGGCTTATCACGATCAGGGTCTTGCTGCAGTGAAGACCTTGGAGTTCGATACGGCGGTGAATGTGACGCTGGGCTTGCCCTATGTGCGTACGAGTCCGGATCATGGCACTGCCTTTGATCTTGCTGGGCAAGGATTGGCGAGCTGTGGCAGTTTTGCGGCGGCACTTTCTGTCGCTCGGCAGTTGACCGCGAGCTGATTGTGGGTTGTTATTTAGCTGTTGCTAGTTTTTAGCGTAATTTAAGAGATATGAGTGTTGATACGATAAACACGCTCCCTGAGGGCGTCCGTGAAGGTAATGAGAAGCTGGTCTTTGTAGCCGAGCCGGCTGGGGTGAAGCTGCAGTCTTTGGTCCTGCGCGAGCAAAAAGGCGAGTATCTGCGCATCAAAATCACTGGTGGTGGCTGCAATGGTTTGAGCTACAAAATGAAGTTTGTGAACGATACTAAGCGAGGAGATATCCTTGTGCGTTCGTCTGGTGCGCAAGTGTTAGTCGATACCAAGAGTGCCCTTTACTTGCGTGGCACGCATCTGGATTTTTCTGATAAAATGGTCGGCGGTGGATTTAAATTCAGTAATCCGAATGCGAAGTCGAGCTGTAGTTGTGGCGAGAGCTTCAGCATCTAAGTGGTACGCGGCCGTGGAATGCTCGCTCGAAGTGGCGAAAAGAGTTGAAATGCCAGATTGTTCCATGCAACCTTGGCTTCTTGTATGGTTATCAATACCTAATTCTTTGACGATATAAAGTGATTTTTCGGAGCAGCACGGAGTTGTTCCCACTTTCGCAAAGGCTATCTGATCGAATTCCGATACAAGTCGTTCATCTACACATTAATTAATGCCAAAATACCCGAATAATCGCGGACGCTTCCAGAACCGTAATCGTGGACCTAAAGGTCTAAGAAGAAATGATCGTATTCGCGCGACAGAAGTGCGCGTGATCGGCCCCGAGGGCACCAACCTTGGCGTGATGCCGCCTCGTAAGGCGCTTGAGCTCGCTCAAAAGGTAGGACTCGACTTGATTGAGATTTCTCCGGCGGCACGTCCTCCTGTTTGTCGCATTTTAGATTTTGGCAAGTTCCTTTACGAGGAAAGCAAGAAGCAGAAAGAGAGCAAGCAGCAGGCAACCAAGCTGAAGGAAATTAAATTCCGGGTTCGCATTGGAGATCATGACTTTGAGACGAAGTTGCGTCGTGCCGAGGGGTTCCTTAACCACGGTCATAAGGTAAAGCTCACCCTCCAGTTTCGCGGACGTGAGAACGAACACCGTGATCTGGGCTTTGTGCGCGTGAACCTTGCTAAAGACGAACTGTCTGGCATCGCCACGGCAGATTCTGAGCCTCGTTTAGTCGGTCGTCAGGTGGCGCTCATTTTGTCGCCATTGCCAGAGGCCAAGCGTGTGCTGAAGTTTAACCAGCCGGATCATGTGTATGATGATCGTGATGATAGCGAGGTTGAGGAGCACGATGGAGAAGCAGGTGAAGAGGCAGGCGAAGAAGTAAGCGAAGAAACAGGCGAATCCTAATTCTTATGTTGAGCGGCGTCCTGTCAGTTAAGGTCCACCGACTTGCGACTTCTATTATCTTTCAAAGCTTAGCGCTGCTTGTGGTGCTAAGCTTTTTTGTGCCTACAGCCTTGTCGGCTCGGCAGATTCAGATCGAGGGGAAGTCGTATATTGATCTTGCGACGGTGGGTAAGAGTCTTGGCATGCAAGCGTACTGGTTGCAGGGCTATAAAACATATCGCCTGTATAGTCAATGGACCACGATTGATGTCGGTAAAAACGGTCGTGTCTTATACCTCAATCGGCTGCCGATATATTTGGGATTTCCGACTGTCGAGTCGAAGGGCCAGCTTTTTATCACGACGGCAGACTATCAACATGTGCTCCAGCCGATTTTGACGCCGCAGGTGTTTAAAAAGCGCCCAGGAATACGATGTGTGGTGATTGACGCAGGACATGGGGGGAAAGATAGTGGGGCGCGTAATGATGCCTATGGTTTGTTAGAAAAGGATCTGACGCTGGATGTGGCTCGGCGTTTGAAGGTTCTGCTTGAACGCTCTGGTTTTGAGGTGGTCATGACGCGTGATAGTGACGTCTATATTCCTTTGGCACAGCGCTCAAAGGTGGCGAACCGTGCCAAGGCTGACTTGTTTGTTAGCTTACATTTTAATGCGGCTGGTTCGACCTCGGCATGCGGGTTTGAGTCGTATGCGCTGACCCCGCAGTATCAGGCGTCGTCGAAGTATTCGAGTCCGACGAGTCAGGATGCCAAGCGCTATCCTGGGAATGAACAAGACCCTTGGAATACCTTGATTACTTATCATATCGAGCGTGCGTTAGTGCAGGGCTTAGGCGGGCCGGATCGTGGTATGAAGCGCGCGCGTTGGTCGGTGCTCAAAGACCTCGAGTGTCCCGGTGTGCTAACTGAATTAGGCTTTGTTTCACATTCAGAAACTGCTAAGAAAATCCGTTCGTCGGCATTTCGGCAAAAACTTGCCCAAAGCTTATATAATGGTATAGTCGCTTATCGAAAACGACTTCAACGTATTCAATAACCGATGTTTTTTAATCAATTCTTTCTGAGTATTGCTAGCCTATCCAGCTTGCTAATGACTTGCGTTGTTGGCCAAGCCGCTGGTGAGGCAGCGCATGTGGTGGTGGTCGTCAATGCCAGCGACAGTGGTTCGACTGAGATCGCTAAATATTATACCGAGCAGCGGGGGATTCCGAAGGCCAATATCATCGCGTTGGAAATGCCGACTAAGGAGACGGTCACCGTACGTGAGTTTGTGGATACTATTTATAATCCACTGCTCAATGCCTTGATTGAGAAGGATTGGATGAATGCGGTGAAAGCCAACGGTCGTGATGTCGTCGGTCGTGAGCGTGTTTTGGTGGCAACGCATCACATCAGTTATTTGGTCACGACACGCGGCGTGCCACTTCGTATTGCCAATGATCCGACGCTATTGGGCGCGGGCTCGGAGCAGTTGCCGAAGCAGTTCAGGGTGAACAATGGCTCCGTCGATGGGGAGCTGGCCTTGCTGGCAGCGCCTGCAAATCTGCCAATGACTGCGTTCGTGCCGAATCCTTTGTTCTCTAAAATGGCGCCTGCGAGTGCGGATGCGAAGCGAGTGATTCGGGTCAGTCGATTGGACGGGCCAAGCGTTGTAGTCGTTAAAAAAATGATCGCCCGAAGCATGCAAGCTGAAGTCGAGGGTCTGCTGGGGCGGGCGTATTTTGATATTGGTGGGCCACATGCGAAAGGGGATGAGTGGATGACTGCGGCGGGCGACCTAGCAGTGGCGGCGTATTTCGATACTGATTTTGAAAAGACGAAGCGACCAATGGATGGCAGAGATCGTTACGATGCGCCTGCGATTTACATGGGTTGGTATCGGCAAAATGCCTATGGCGCCTGGCGCGAGCCTAAGTGGTCGGTTCCGCCGGGTGCGATTGGATTTCATTTACACAGTTTTTCGGCGACCACCGTGCGCTCGACTAGTAAGGGCTGGCTGGGGGCTTTTGTCAGTCAGGGCTACTGTGCGACGGTGGGTAATGTCTATGAGCCGTATCTGGAGTATACGCATCATCCTCATATGCTGCTGGCTGCATTGTTGGAGGGGCATACCTTCGGCGAGGCGGCAATGTTTAGTAATCCGGCCTTGAGCTGGCAGGGTGTGGCAATTGGTGATCCGCTCTATCGACCCTTCAAGGTTGGGCTCGATGAGCAGTTGCAGAAGTCGATGCAGAATTCGTTGAGCGCGTATCTCAGTCTGCGACAGATCAATCGTCTGCAAGCTGAAGGTCAGTCCGGTGAGGCATTGACATTTGCGCGGACGCAGTTCGTCCGGCAACCATCGCTGGCTTTGGCATATGAGTTGGCGAAATTGTATGCGGCTGAAGATGAGCCGAACAAAGCGGTTGAGGCTTTAAAGGTGACCCGTTACATCACTGCATTTTCGAGCGATGAAATTATTTTGGTCAAAAAAGTTGCTGATTTTTTGAATAAGCATGGAGAAAGCGAGTTGGCGCTCGACCTATATCGTAAGCTGATTGATCGAGATGGATTGGCCAAGGCTTTGAAGATTTTCCTGCTAGAAGGTGGGGCGAAGATCGCGATGAATGTCGGCGAGACCACACTTTCATCGGCTTGGACGCTAACCGCCCAGAAGTTGAAGACCCCGCCGCCTGCTACAACAACGCAGGTCAAAGGCTAGTGGTTATTATTGGAGGGATGTCGTCCCCGAAGTCCGCGCTGAGGAGGACACCGAAAACGCGATCCCTTCAGTGAAACAAACAAGAGCCTGAATCGTTATTATTAGTTCTTGACTCAAGAACTAATAATAACGATAAACCATTTACTTTTTTGAGAATACCGCTTTTATCCGAGCTTTCACTCCATGAGCACACCCGAGAATATTCATACTGAATTTCACCGCATGCTTGGCCGCGACGCCAAGGAGGCGCAATTGCGTCAGCGCGGACATGTTTTCTGGTTTTATGGTCTCTCTGGTTCTGGTAAGAGTACGCTGGCCAATGCCGTGGAGCGCAAGCTGACTGAGCGCGGTGTTTTGACCAAGATCTTGGATGGCGATAACATTCGCAGTGGTCTGAACAGCGACCTCGGCTTTTCCGATGAAGATCGGCAGGAGAATATTCGCCGTATTTCTGAAGTGGCACGTTTGTTCCTCGATGCCGGAATGGTGGTATTTACCTCGTTTATTACGCCCAAGCGGGATCTGCGTGCGGCGGCGTGCGAGATCGTTGGAGCCGATTTTACACCTGTTTATGTGCAAGCGTCTTTCGAGACGTGCGCCGAACGCGATGTGAAGGGGCTGTATGCCAAAGCAGCAGCTGGTGGTGTGAAACACTTTACAGGCAAAGACTCCTCCTTCGAAGAACCCACCGCAGCCGACAACAACTGGGTGATCTCCACTGACTCTCAAACCGAAGAAGAGTCGATTAACCAACTTCTCGAGCGGATCATACCGCTCATCGAACTGACCACTAAGGTCTAAATCCCTAATTCTTTCTTCTAAATTCTGATATAGAATAATGCATAACGATTACACAATCACTCACCTCAAACAGCTCGAGTCCGAAGCGATTTTTATCCTTCGTGAGACTGCTGCGCAGTTTGAGAAACCTGTCCTGCTCTTTTCCGGTGGCAAAGACTCCATTGTCATGGCGCACCTTGCGAAGAAGGCCTTCTGGCCGGCCAAGCTGCCGTTCCAGTTGATGCACGTCGATACCGGCCATAACTTTCCGGAGACAATGGCGTTTCGCGACAAGTATGTTGCCGAGCTCGGCGCGGAATTGATCGTCGCATCGGTTCAGGAATCGATTGATGAGGGCAAGGTGGTCGAAGAGAAGGGGCCGCGTGCCAGCCGTAATGGTTTGCAGACGGTCGCACTGCTCGAAGGCATTGAAAAAAATAAGTTTGATGCCGCGCTCGGTGGTGGTCGTCGCGACGAAGAAAAAGCTCGTGCGAAAGAGCGCTTCTTTTCTCACCGTGATGCATTCGGTCAATGGGACCCGAAGAATCAACGCCCAGAGCTTTGGAATATCTTCAACGGACGTAAGAACCACGGTGAACAATTCCGTGTTTTCCCGCTCAGTAACTGGACAGAGATGGATATCTGGCAATACATCAAGGCCGAGAACATCGAACTGCCACATCTCTACTTCTCACACGAGCGTGATTGCTTTATCCGTGATGGTGTGATCATGGGCGTCTGCGACTTTATCGAACTGCTCCCAGGTGAAAAGGTTGAGAAGATGATCGTTCGTTTCCGCACGATTGGTGACGCCACCTGCACCGGTGCTTGCTTGTCTACAGCCGGTAGCCTCGACGACATTATCGACGAAGTCGCAGCGGCTCGTCAAACTGAGCGTGGCACACGTGCCGATGATAAACGCTCTGAAACCGCAATGGAAGACCGTAAGAAACAAGGCTACTTTTAAACCTAGTTTATCAGTTACCACTTTTCCGGTCCTCAGTTAATAGCTGATGTTAATCGGAAACTGAAAACAGAACACCAAACAACTTTTTAAATAACATGAGCGAAGATAATAATTCAGGATACCTCGATATGGACCTACTGCGGTTTACCACTGCCGGTTCAGTTGACGACGGTAAGAGCACATTGATCGGTCGTCTACTCTACGATAGTAAGGCGATTTTCGAAGACCAGATGAAGGCCATGGAGGAAAGCTCCAAGGCACGTGGCGACGAGCATGTGAACCTCGCTTTGTTGACCGATGGTCTGCGTGCAGAACGCGAGCAGGGCATTACGATTGATGTGGCATACCGCTATTTCGCAACGCCAAAGCGTAAGTTCATCATCGCCGATACTCCAGGGCACATTCAGTACACCCGTAACATGGTGACAGGTGCGTCCACTGCGAATCTAGCGATCGTATTGATCGATGCCCGCAAGGGTGTGATCGAGCAGACTTGCCGTCACTCATTCATCGCCAATTTGCTTCGTATTCAGCACGTCGTTGTCTGTGTCAACAAGATGGACTTGGTCGATTGGGATGAAAAAGTCTTTAATAAGATCGTCGCCGACTTTAAGCAGTTTGCCTCGCGTTTGGATAACATCGTCGAGGTGACATTCATCCCAGCCTCAGCACTCACCGGTGATAACATCGTCGATAAGTCTGAGAACATGCCTTGGTATCAAGGCCCGACGCTGCTCTACCATTTGGAAACCGTATACATCGGTGCTGATGAGAATCACGTCGAAGCGCGCTTCCCTGTGCAGTGGGTGATTCGTCCGCATTCCGACAAGTATCATGACTTCCGCGGTTTTGCGGGTCGTGTGGCCGGTGGTGTCTTTAAGCCAGGCGACGATGTCACAGTGCTACCTTCAGGCTTCACTTCGAAGATCAAAGCAATTGAATCGATTGACGGCCCTCAAAAGGAAGTCTTCGCGCCGATGTCTGCAACGATCACACTCGAAGATGAGATCGATATGTCGCGCGGTGATATGCTCGTTAAGGCAAACAATCAGCCAGTGCCGACTCAAGATATTGATGCGATGATCTGCTGGTTTGATTCCGACAAGAAGCTTTCTGGCAGTGGCAAATTCATCCTCCGTCACACGACTAAGGAAGTGAAAGCGATTGTGACCGAGATATGCTACAAGGTAGACATCAACACGCTGCACAAGGTCGAAGACGATTTGGTTTTCGGCTTGAATGACATCGGTCGTATCAAAGTCCGCACATCAGCTCCGCTGATTGCTGACAGCTACAAGTCCAACCGTATCACTGGTAGCTTCGTGCTGATTGATGAATTAACTAACGCCACCGTTGCGGGGGGCATGATCATTTAGTCTCCCGGGGAATTTAGCACAAAAGGCCGAGGTTACTGTAAAGTGCCTCGGCCTTTTTTGGTTCATCGTCGATTAGCGGGAAAGGTATAGATGGGCGGTGGATTCGCATCTGGCTCTTGGGGGGGACGACCTCCGTGTCGTCCGTTACCGATACGATGTTCGCTTCTGGGCATTGGGGAGGGAATGACCTCGGTGTCGTCCGGGACCGATGCGGGAGAGGCTGACTTGACTAACCGCCCACAGATAATTCTGGAATTTAATGTGATTTCTAAACTGCTTGCGGTCGACACGGAGGTCGACCCTCCCCAACAGAATCGCCGGCACATTAGGCACAGAGTAGTGTTTTTCCCGGTAAATGACGATGAACCTTTTTTTACGCCATAATCGTAATCATATTCATACTCTTAATCCTCTAGGCGGAGTCGAATGGCCTTCTTCTTCAACGCTCTGATTATGATGAAGAGTATGAGTAGGATTAAGGATGGAGGCACGTCCGTTGTGCACCCGGATCGAAGTTTGGGCTCACTTCCCCGCGAGGAGTAGAAGCGAGACTAGCCTTTCAGCGGCAGGTCAATTACCTGCCATGGCAAGCCGCACAAATTGAGCTCTTCCATGAATGGATCCGGATCGTTCTGCTCCATGTTCCAGACACCGGGTTTTTTCCATAAGCCGCGTAGAATCATCTGGGCGCCAATCATTGCAGGCACGCCGGTGGTGTAGCTGATCGCTTGGCTGGACACTTCTTGGTAGCACTCTTGGTGATCGCAGGAGTTATAGATGAAGATGCGCTTCTTCTGGCCATCTTTGGTGCCGACGATGTCGCAACCGATGCAGGTTTTACCCTTGGTGCGTGGCCCGAGACTACTTGGATCGGGCAAGACTTTACTGAGGAATTCAATCGGTGCGATCTTCACGCCATTCACCTCGATCGGTTCGATCGAGGTCATGCCGACATTTTCCAATACGCGCAGGTGAGTGAGATACTTCTGCGAGAATGTCATCCAAAAGCGAATACGCTTGAGGCCTTTAATGTTTTGGCAAAGTGATTCGAGTTCTTCGTGATAGAGCAGGTAGGCGTCCTGTTCTCCGACGACTGGGAAGTTGTACACTTGATGCACGCTCATTGGCTCGACTTCTTTCCATTCGCCTTCTTCCCAGTAGCGACCATTCGCTGTGATCTCGCGGATGTTGATCTCAGGGTTGAAGTTGGTCGCGAAGTGGTGGCCGTGGTCGCCCGCGTTGGCATCTAGAATATCAATCGTCTCGATCTCATCGAACAGATGCTTCTGCGCGTAGGCGCAAAACATGTTGGTCACACCCGGATCGAATCCGGAGCCGAGTAGCGCGGTCAGGCCAGCGTCTTTGAAGCGATCCTGATAGTCCCACTGCCATTTGTATTCAAATTTCGCTTCGTTGAGTGGCTCGTAGTTGGCCGTATCGAGATAGTCGACGCCCGCAGCTAGGCAGGCATCCATGAGTGGCAAGTCTTGATAGGGCAGCGCGACATTAATCACTAAGTCCGGCTTTTCGGCTAGTAGCAACGCAGTGGTCGCGGCGACATCGTCGGCATCAATCGCTGCCGTGCGGATCGTTCGGCCTTGCTTGGCTTCGACGTCTTTGGCGATCGCGTTGCACTTTGAGACTGTCCGAGAGGCAAGGACGATCTCTTCGAAAATTTCAGGTAGCTGTGCGCATTTGTGTGCGACGACATTACCCACTCCACCGGCACCGATAATAATTACTTTAGGCATACAAAAAGTTTAATGTGAACTTCGTTCGACTCTTCAAGGATATTTAGCGCAACCGAGTGGGGTGTGGCGATATTTCAGTCACTGTTGCCCGTGATTCTTTGTATCACAAGGGCAGTTTCGCGCTCACTGTGGGAAGCGCAAGGTCACTGTGCCGATCTCTAGTGAGCGGTCGCTTCCGTGAGTTTTAGCGATCATTGTATAGTCATCTGCATTCGGTGTGATCGTCAATGTAGCGGTGGCGGCACTCGGGAAGGCTTCTGATGGTAAATAGCTGCGTTGGATGAAGTCACCTTCTACGATTATGAGTGCTGAATTCTTCAATAGCGTGTCTTTGAGCAGGTCTGCGACTAGTATGGATTGCGCGGCCGAATCACCTATGGTGACGATTTCAAAAAGGTAGGGAGTGGCCAGGCCTGAAAGTTTTTCGATCAACTGATTTTGATCGTTGATACTGACGCTCGCGGGAACCGTGCGTGGAGTCGTTACGAGTGCAGTCGGCGCCGGTGTATTGGTCGCACCGGTCGTGGACTCTACGCCAATGATAGTTGCTGTGGCTGCCGGTGACAGTATCTCACTGGCATCTTCGATGTAGAACAGAACGCTGCTGATTAGCCGTTGTGTATTTAAGTCGAGTGCACGCACCGATAGTAGCGCTTCTGATCCAGTGCCCGGTACGATCACTTCGATTGCGAGTAGGGCGACTTTCTTACCTTCAAAGGCTGATTCATTGTCGTACTGAAAGGTACAGTCTGCAGTTGTTTCGTCTTTTTCTAGTCTCAGGCTGAGAGGCACTTTGACGCTGAATTGTGTGCCATCTGCTTGGATGAAGGTGTCGTAGGTGGCATTGTGTACTTTCGGTTCGGCTTTGCTGTTTTGCGCTGCGGTGATAATGCGTAGGCCATCGTAGAAGATGTTCGCATAGCCAGCATTACGGCAGTTTTCGAGTGTTTGTATTGCGGCTTGTTTGAGCGCGGTCGGATACGTTTGCTCGATCAGTTCGAAATTATATTTCTCCGCTGCGATCGCTTTATTGATCGTCTGCCGAGCCTGCGCTGCGGTCAATAGCTGGATCATTTGCTGCTGGGCTGAGCGGACTTTCGCTTGTCCTTCTTCGACCAATTGTTTCCCGCGCTCATGGAGAGGCTTTAAATCCTTGTTGGGGTTCAGTGCGGAGGACGTCTGTGCGTGCAGATTTTCACCAGTGCGGATGTCAGACTGCCCCTGATTAATTAGCTGCGAAGCCTGGGCGTATGCCATCCTCTGCGGGGATGTCATATAGGGGCGCAGTGTATCGCTTTGCGCGATGATGCTGAGGTCGAGCGGTGCTTCTTTTGTGGAGGCGGCCTGACTTGATAGTGGTAGTACGCAGAGTAGGAGAATAGCGATTCGGCGAAATGCCCGAGTAAAAAAATGATACATTATGATAAGGTCGGTGGGGAGATTGACCTAGGGAAGTCATATAAGAGATGTATGATGGTGGGGCTCATTGGAGAATTGCCAAGTTTTTTAGTGAAGGAGTTGAGCTAACAAAAAATTCTGTATGCGTTCGTGCAGTGACGTTTATTGACATGGGCCAGAATCTGTCTCTTGTAGTGCGTATGAATTTTAACGAAGAATTAACGCTCGTTCGTGATACGACTGCCACAGTGATTCCCGCCGGGGAGGAGCAAGTGCTGCCAGCTGGCACGCGTGCAGTGATTTCGCAGGCGCTTGGAGGTACAGTGACGATCCGCACCGATTCCGGACTCTTTCGTCTTTCGAGTAAAGATTGGGATGCCCTAGGCACGGCTGCGCAGGCCGAGCTTAAGGCCGTTGCCGAAGCTGCCGAAGCCGAGCAGAGCGATGCGCCTTTTAGTGACGAGCAAGTCTGGGAGGCGATGAAGAGCTGTTTTGATCCCGAGATTCCAGTTAACATTGTCGATCTAGGACTGATCTATGATATGCAGGTCGCTGCGGCAGATGCCGACGGCAAGTATGCGATCAGTGTGAAAATGACGCTGACTGCACAAGGTTGTGGAATGGGGCCAGTGATTGCAGATGATGCGAAGACCCGCATCGAAGCACTCAAAGATGTGTCTGGCGCGCAAGTCGAGATCGTATGGGATCCGCCTTGGACGCCACATATGATTTCTGACGCCGGACGTCAGAAGCTCGGACTCGATTAGCGCCGCCTTTGACGGAGTGACGACCTTCGGACGACCTTCGGTCGAGTGACGCCTTCGGCTTGTGAAGGGTGTCGAGTGACGACCTTCGGACGACCTTCGGTCGAGTGACGCCTTCGGCTTGTGAAGGGTGTCGAGTGACGCCTTTGGCTTGTGAGGGTGGCGAGTGGCGACCTTCGGATGACCTTCGGTCGAGTGACGCCTTTGGCTTGTGAAGGTGGCGAGTGGCGA
>JBLHTV010000030.1:0-15579 GCA_047627755.1 Lentimonas sp.
TACCCTTGGCCTCGGTGGCTTTGCGCTCTTCGATAAATGCGCGAAACGGTGCGATACCAGTTCCAGGGCCGACCATGATGAGTGGCGTGTCTGGATTCGCCGGAACCTTGAAGTGCTTGTTCGTTGAAACGTAGACGTCGACTTTTTCGCCTTCCACGATGCGATCTGATAAATAAGTAGAGCAGACGCCTTTGCGCTTACGGCCGTGGGCATCGTATCGAACGACACCGACAGTCAGGTGAACTTCGCCTTCGTGTGCCTTCAGGCTCGATGCGATAGAATAGAGACGAGGTGGCAGCTTACGCATGATGCTGACGAGATCATCTGGGGTGATTTCGGGAGCACTGAACTGGTGTAGGACATCAATCAATTCACGGCCATAGAGGTAAGCCTGGAGTTGCTTCTTGTTCTCCGGCTTCAACAGGTCATCCAACTCTTTGTTTTGTGAGATTGCGTAATAGCGATTGAGCACGGGGAGTGAAATACCTGTCACATCCAACTTGCTGGTGAGTGCAGTCTCCAATGTGCAGTCGCCATCCTTAAGGGTGACGATCGCGTCGCGGTCGAGGCCAGTGGTCTTTAAGATGTCCTCGACGACGTCCGCCGCATTGTGCGGAATCACTGCGAGTGCATCGCCGGCTTCATAGGTCAGGCCGGAACCTTCGAGGTCGAGTTCGAGGTGAATGGTTTCCTTAGCAGAGCCTGCGCCGTTGAGCAGCACGCGCTCTTTGAGTTGCGATGGAAATGGGTTCTTGCGAGAGTATTTAACTGGTACAGCCACCGGTACAGCCACTGGTGCAGTCACTGGTGCTGGTGCGGCGGCAGGTACAGCCAACTCCTTAAGTGCGGCGAGGGCACCTGTTTGCCACGTGTCGTAGTCGTCGTCGAAATCAACGTCGCAGTCCTTGCGATTGAACACGCGCTGTGCACCCAGAGTTTCGAGGCGGGCGTCGATATTGATGCCCATGGTGCAAAAATGCTCATAACTGGTATCGCCGAGGCCGAGTACCGAGAAACGAGTGCCTTCGAGCCTCGGTGCTTGGTCGCTCATGAGTGCTTCGATGAAATCGATCGAATTCTCAGGAGGATCGCCTTCGCCCCATGTGCTGACGAGCACGAGTAGGTTCTCGATGCCCTTGAGCTTAGCTGGTTTGATGTCGCTCATGCTGATGGCCTTCGCTTGGAAGCCTGCCTTGGCCGCGGTTTTTACAGTTTGATCTGCGAGGCTTTCAGCGTTGCCCGACTCAGAGCCGAACAGAACAGTTAATGTCGGCGCTATCACAGGTACAACTGCTGCGGCGCCACCTTTACCATCACGGCCCATACGTAGGCCACTAATAAAGCCTTCCATCCAAATCAATTGGTCGGTTTGAAGATTCGGCAAGAATCCGTTGAGCCATTGCACCTGGTCGGGTGTGAAGGGTGCTGTATTTGATAGGAAAGCGTTGGAGTTGCTCATGATAGTTCGCGGTTCGGAAAGTGTAGAAATCAAAGCATTGTACGGCTGAAATGCAACACGAATTCGGGCTTTTGATTCTTTTCTTAGGTTTATGAGTGACAAACTAAAGAAAGGAGCTAGTATTAATACAAGATTTATTTGCGCATCCAGCAATCTTCGATACCTACAAGGGTCCGCTTAATGCATTCATTCCGACTATTATTATGATTTCCGACAGTCAAACACCGCAGAAACTGCACAAAAACGAAGGCATCAAAGATAGCAGCAACTATTTACGTGGCACCATCCTTGAGGGGCTTGCCGATGTCTCCACTGGTTCGATCGCAGCCGATGACCAGCAGTTGACTAAATTTCACGGTCTCTACCAGCAAGACGACCGCGATGTGCGCAGCGCACGCCGTAAGCACAAGCTCGATAAGGCATACTCATTCTTGTCGCGTATCTGTCTGCCAGGTGGTATCTGCACGGCTGAGCAGTGGATCCTCGTGGATGAACTCGCTAACTATTGCGCGTTTAACACGTTGAAACTGACGACACGTCAGGCCTTCCAGTTGCACGGTATCCTCAAGGGCAACCTCAAGGAGGTCATCAGCCGTTGTAATGACGTGGCGATGACTACGCTTGCTGCCTGTGGTGATGTGAATCGCAATGTGATGTGTAATCCCAACCCCTTTGCTTCAGAAGTGCATACTCAAGTGCAACAAATCACTGACGAGATTGACGCGCACCTTAAGCCGCAGACACCTGCGTTTTCTGAAATGTGGCTTGATGGTAAGCCACTCAAACTGACTGTTCCTCAAGCAGCTGAGCGCTCTTTGGACTGTGGTGGCAATGATGTGGAGCCACTGTACGGCAAGACCTACCTGCCGCGTAAATTCAAAATCGCTGTGGCGATTCCGCCTTACAACGACGTTGATATTTTTGCAAATTGCCTCGGCTTCATTGCAATCCTCGAAGACGGCAAGCTGGCTGGTTTTAATGTGACTGTCGGTGGTGGCATGGGTATGACTCATGGCAATGAGAAGACCTTCCCGCGCTTGGCCGATGTCATGGCATTTTGCACACCTGAGCAAGCAGTTGCAGTGGCGGAGAAAATCGTCACCATTCAACGCGACCACGGTAATCGTGAAGCGCGCACCAACGCGCGTTTCAAATACACCGTCGAACGTTTGGGGGTGGACTGGATCCGCAACGAGCTCGAGTCACGTCTTGGTTACAAGCTCGAAGATGCGCGCGATTATAAATTTACCAGCACGGGCGATCGCTACGGCTGGTGCGAAGGCACTAACGGCAAATGGAATCTCGGTTTGTTCATCGAAAGTGGGCGTATCGTTGATACTGACGGTAGCCCACTTAAGACTGGTATGCTCGAAATCGCTAAAGTGCACACGGGGGACTTCCGACTCACTGGCAATCAGAACGTGCTGATCGGCAATGTCGATACCGCTGACAAAGGTAAAATCGACGCCCTCGTTGCGCAATATAAGCTTGATGCCTACAAGACTGCATCGGGCATGCGTCGCAGCCAGATTGCTTGTGTAGCGCTGCCAACATGCGGACTCGCACTTGCTGAGTCCGAGCGCTATCTGCCGACTCTAGTCACCGACCTCGAGGTGATTCTCGAAGAAGCCGGACTCCGTGATGACGAGATCGTGATTCGCTCAACAGGTTGCCCGAACGGCTGTGCCCGTCCGTATCTGGGTGAGATCGGGCTGGTTGGTAAAGTTCCCGGTAAGTATAACCTGTATCTTGGTGCTGGCTTCGACGGCGAGCGCTTGAACAAGCTCTATCGCACCTCGATCACCAACGAGCAAATTATCGAAGAGCTTCGTCCGCTGCTCCTGGCTTACGCCAAAGAGCGCAATGAAGGCGAACGCTTCGGCGACTTCGTGATTCGCAAGGACTACGTGAAAGCAACCACTGCTGGTAATAACTTCCACGCGAACCTAGCAAGCTAGTCAGAGACGAACTCGCACTAATTTTCATCAGCCAATGCTCACATGAGCATTGGCTGATTTTGTATACTTAGCTTGTCACTGATTTAGCTCAGGAGTACACCACTTCTGACACATTTTCGCCTGTAAATGCTGGAAGGGAACGCTCCGTCATGTCCGTGCCTCTATCTTGACTAAATTCGCTAATTCTATGGAAACTACAGGAGTTGTCCTTCAGAAATCCTTTTAATGTCCTATTCCAGTATCGCTCGATTTTATAAACTGATCGAATCAGTGACGATCGGGGGGTCGTTGCTGGATGCACGGCTTGGGCACCTACAGCGACTTGCTGCAGGGCCTGAGATTCAACACGCACTCTTGGTCGGTGAGGGCAATGGCTCCTTTCTGCTGCCGTTCGCTCAGCAGTTTCCCAATACGCGGATTACTGTGCTCGATGAAAGCCCTGCGATGTTGCGGGTGGCCCAAACTAGGCTCGAAGCCGCAGGTATCGACACCGCTCGCATTGCCTTTTGGCAGGCGGACATGACCATTGAGCAGTTGCACGAAGATCGCTATGATTTGATCGTCACACTGTTTTTTTTCGATAACTTCGATGCCGCCACTGTTCGGCGGGTCGTGCCAGTCCTTGAGCGCGCCAGCACGGCGTCCGCACAATGGTTGCTCTCGGACTTTCAGATTCCCGCCAGTGGTTGGCGACGACTCCGCGCCCGTATCTGGCTCATCATCTTGTATGCCTTCTTTCGCTGCGTGGCAAAGATTCCCGCCCGCACTGTGCCACCCGTTGAGGCGATCTTAGCGGCAACCAGTTTCAAGCAGGTCGCTCGTGAAACTTATAGCGCCGAAATGCTCTACAGCACGCTGTATGGGCGGGCGTGATACGGATCTTGGCACTGGTATAAAGCCAGTCACTTCGGGTGTTTGTAGCAAATGGATTTATGCCAATACGATTGCATTATTCGATTCCCAGCATTTGCGCATGTATTATGTAATGGAGTGAGCGCGACCCGCTCTCATTGTGGGGTGTAAGTGGATGTGGACGTGTTGCCCACAATCCTTTGACTGTTTATTGTAGCGAAGCGGGGCGTTTTTATCCGCAGAAATATCACTGGCTTTCCAGTAATTGACGCAGTGTCTAAAAAAACGACAAATATCTGGAACTTCTTCACCGGAGCGGATACTATACTGTAGTCATGCAATGCATGGCTTTTTCATATGTTAGTTAGGGGTAACTAGTAAGGTATAAAACAAACTCCCCACCTCTCTTCGGAGGGGTGGGGTTTCATGTTACTGGGCTACGAGATCTGGCGTTGGGAACGCTTTAATGTGAGCGATTTTAAAGATAACGGCATAACCCTTCCTGGATTTTGACGATACCTGAGTTTAACGCAGTCCGATTTTCCAAGGGATACAGGCCTATTATTAGCCTTTCTTCTTTAGGCGTTTAGCCTCTTTTTTTTCCTTAGCGGTTTTTTGTGGAGCTTTCTTAGTCTTACTTTTTGCGTCGAGTGATTTTGCCATAATAGTTTGTCGGTTGTTTTAGGAATTTTAGGAAGAGGTACGAAGGTTAGTCGATTCCTATTCCAGAGCAAACTCAGGCTTTTGGAGAATGAGCAATGCAGAATGAACTGAAACTTAAACGTTGAGGCTAGGCGGGAAAGCAAAAAAAAGCGCTCTATAAAAGAGCGCTTTTTGTATTAAATTCGATTGAATTTCTTATTCTGTGATGGCTTCGACTGCTTCAGCAGCATTGTCGCCTGCTTCTTCAACCGCATCCACTGCTTTGTCTGCATCGCTTTTTTCGCCGCAACCAGTGAGGAAGCTAGCACCTGCAAGTGCGATGACAGAGAAAAGAAGAGTGATTTTTTTGGGTTCCATAATAATATTTATATACGTAGGTTGTTGATGATTTCGACTTGATTTAGTCTAAATCTTAGTCAGGCAGCATGTAGTTAGGGTTCGGGTTTGTCAATGGTAGTCGTTAGGAGCTATCAGCTTAAAAATAAGAGTTAATTTGATGTATGATAGTGACTTATGTATGTTGTGTGTTTTACGGAGTTGACGCGGATACAATCCACAATCACGCACTGTCGGTATGAATTTTTCATTGGAAGGTCTGCGCTATGAGGCGCTAGAGGCGCAGCTTGCAGAATCAGGAGTCAACCCTGTGCATGCGAAGCCGTTGTTTAGTGCCGTGCAACGTCGTCTGCTGCAAAATGATTTAGAGTCAGCGGAAGGTGTCCTACCACCGCTTCAGCGTTGGTTGGCGAGTGAGCAGGCGGTCAAGCCCTGCGCAATAGAACTAGTTGATGATACGGCCAGTTCGGACGGATTCACGCGCAAGTATCTTCTGCGTCTGCACGATGGCACCGAAGTAGAGTCTGTGCAGATGGGCTTCCCGGGGCGCTATACCGCATGCCTTAGCAGCCAGGTCGGTTGTGCGATGGGCTGTGTCTTTTGTGCCACCGGGCAGATGGGCTTTTCGCGGCATTTAACTGCTGGCGAGATCGTCGCACAGGCGCATCACGTCGAACGTGAACTGCGCCGTACTCAAGGGAGTACCTTGCGAAATATCGTGATGATGGGGATGGGTGAGCCGTTACATAACTTTGAGCCAACTATGGAGGCGCTGGATATCATCACCGATAATCGTGGAATGAATATTGGGCCAGCTCGTGTGGTGATCAGCACGGTAGGCTATATTCCTGGCATTCAGAAACTGACCCGCCACCCGAAACGCTATTCACTAGCGGTGAGCTTGCATGGTGCGAGCGACGAAGAACGCGGTAAGTTGATCCCGATTAACAAGCGTTGGCCGTTGGCTGAGTTACTCGAAACGTGCCGTGAGTATTCAGCGATCAAGCGTGCCCGAGTGTTCTTTGCGTGGACTCTCATCGGCGGTGTGAACGATAGCGACGATCATGCTCAGCGTTTGGCAGCGCTGTTAAAAGGAATGGATGCGCATGTGAATTTAATTCCGCTTAATCCGACCGAAGGTTTCGATGGCACGATGCCGACGGAGGAACGCTCACAAGCGTTCCAGAAAATCATTCGAGAGGCGGGGATTCCGAGCACAATCCGACAACGACGTGGGATTGATGTTGCGGCTGGCTGCGGTCAGTTGAAAGCGCAGCGCGTAAAGTACGCGGACCGTAAATCTGTTATCAATGCACCGATGGGCGGGGCGTGATAATAGGCCAGGTATGCACATCACGCAGCCCGTTTTAGTACGGCTTTAAGTGGTGTAGGATGGTCTCGCTGTGCCACTGATGTCTCTCGTTGCCGTGGTGAAGCCGAATGTGGTGGCTGGAGTATTCTACGCTTTACGTCGTGCTTGCACCGCATGGGCGAGTGCATCGAGGATCGCTTCGGTGGCTGGCATGTCGATGCATTCGTCAGTGATGCTTTGGCCGTAAGTGTTGTCGCCATTCACGTCGTAGTTTTGGCGGCCAGCGACGAGGTGGCTTTCGAGCATGACGCCAGCGATGCCTTGTTGGCCGGCTGAGATTTGTTCGGCGAGTGTGTTGGCGACGATAGTTTGACGGGTGTAGTCCTTGTTACTGTTACCGTGGCTGCAATCGACAATTAGCTTTTGCGGCAAGTCGACGGCGGCGAGTTGCTCTAAGATCGATTCGACATCCTTGGCCTCGTAGTTCGGGCCTGTGCGGTTGCCGCCACGTAGAATTAGGTGTGCCGATAGGTTGCCTGTGGTTTGAAAGATTGCGGTCATGCCTTGCTTGGTAACGGACGGAAACCAGTGTGGTTGAGCCGCAGAGCGCACGGCATCAATCGCGATTTGCACGTTGCCGCTGGTGCCGTTTTTGAAACCGACTGGCATGGATAGGCCAGAGGCGAGTTCGCGGTGGATTTGGCTTTCGGTGGTGCGTGCGCCGATCGCGGACCATGCGATAGCATCTGCAATGAACTGTGGAATGATGGTGTCGAGGAATTCGGCACCAGTCGGTAGACCGAGTTCGCAAATATCGACCAGTAGCTTGCGGCCGATGCGTAGGCCGGAGTTGATCTCGAAGCTGCCGTCGATACCAGGGTCATTAATGAGCCCCTTCCAGCCAACTACGGTGCGTGGCTTTTCGAAATACACACGCATGATCACTTGCAAGTCAGCCTGATACTTTTTAGCAAGTGGAAGCAGTTGCTGTGCATATTCAATTGCTGCCTTGGGATCATGAATCGAGCAGGGGCCGACGACGACGATCAGGCGATCGTCTGTGCCATTGAGGATGGCTTCGCTCTGCGCGCGTCCGTTCTCAACTACAGCTGTTGCTTTTTCGGTGAGCGGAATTTCCTCAATCAGTATTGCAGGTGGCAAGAGCGGGCGGTTGTCGGCGATACGGCGGTTGTCGTGTGTTGTGGACATATGTGGGTGAGAGAATGGAGTTCTAAAAAATGAGACTTGAAAGAAGTGTGTTACAAGAGGTTAGATACTTTGGTGTTCGGGTTTCAGAACGCCAATACAAGGGAGTTGGCGGTAGCGCTCGGCGAAGTCTAGGCCATAGCCGACGACAAATTCGTCGGGAATTTCGAAACCCACGAAATCTGCTTCGAATTCAACTGTGCGGCGGGCTTTTTTATCGAGCAGCACACAGGTCTTGAGGCTAGCTGGATTCATGCTCTGTAGCACTTTGGAGACAGCGGCGAGTGTGTTGCCGGTGTCGAGAATGTCGTCCATCAGTAGCACATCGACACCTTCAATGTTGAGGCGAATACGGTCGATGATTTCTGGCGCTTGCTCGGGCGATGCACTATTGCGATAGCTTGAGACACGGATGCAATCGAGGCGCAGTGGGATATTCAGCTGTCGAATGATGTCGGCGACAAAGATCACCGCACCATTGATAATTGCTATGATGGCGATGTCACGACCGGCATAGGCTGCATTGATCTCTGCACCTAGCTCTTTTAGGCGCGAGTGGATTTGCTCCTCAGACAGAAGAATGCTGGCGAGGTCGTTGAGTTGAGAGGAGGGGGGATAGTCGATTGGCATGGCGTGTTTGGCTTGGCGCTAAAATCGGTGCGTGATTACATTCCAGGCAGGCCGGGCATGCCACCACCTTCTCCCATTTGTGCCTTCATGGCTTTCATCATCTTACGGCCTTTGCCGCCGCTCATCATTTTCATCATCTTTTGCATCTGTCCGAATTGTTTGAGCAGTGCATTGACGTCGCGCACTTGAACGCCAGAGCCATCGGCAATGCGCTTGAGGCGACTGCCACGAAGAATACGTGGCTGACGGCGCTCTTTCAGAGTCATAGAAAGAATGATGGCTTCGGTACGGGCCATTTTCTTTTCCTCTTCGTCGCCGACTTGGATGCCGCTGGCACCGGGAAGCATGCTGACGATGGAGCCGAGTGAACCCATTTTTTTGACCTGCTGCATTTGCGAGAGGAAGTCTTCGAGGTTGAAGTCGGCCTTGCGCATTTTCTCTGCAAGTCGCTCGGCTTCTTTCTCGTCGATATTCTCCTGCGCCCGCTCGACGAGGGAGACGACGTCACCCATGCCCAAGATACGAGAGGCGAGACGATCCGGATGAAAGACTTCAAATTCATCTGACTTTTCGCCAAGTCCCATGAATTTGATCGGCACCTCGGAGATAGACTTCATCGAGAGTGCCGCGCCGCCGCGGGCATCACCATCGAGCTTTGTCAGAATAATACCTGTGCAGCCGACTGCTTCGTGGAAGTGCTTGGCGACATTGACCGCCTCTTGACCGAGTGCCGAGTCGGCAACCAGTAGAATTTCGTCTGGTTGGACGGCTTTCTTTAGTTGCTTGATCTCCTCGATTAGATCGGTGTCGATTTGCAGACGACCAGCGGTATCAAAAATAATGAGGTTGGCGTCAGCCAATTTCGCAGCTTCGAGGCCGCGCTTGCCGATTTTGATGACGTCTTTTTCTTCACGATCGCCGTAGAAGATGCAGCCTTCGTTCTTGGCCAGCATTTCAAGCTGATCGATCGCCGCGGGGCGATACACGTCGCAGGCCACGAGGGCGGGACGGTATGCACGCTTTTTGGCAAGGTAGCGGGCGAGCTTACCACTGCTGGTGGTTTTACCAGAGCCGTGCAGGCCGACCATCATGATGCGCAGCGGTTTCTTGTCTTCGAGGTCAGTGGCCCCTTCGCCGAGGAGCTTTACCAGCTCGTCGTGGATGATTTTGATGACTTGTTGGCCAGGGGTGACTGATTTCAGTACTTCCTGACCGACGCATTGCGCCTGAACATTGGCGACAAACTCGCGTGCCACTTTAAAATGAACATCGGCCGAGAGTAGGGCTTTGCGCACTTCTTTGAGTGCCTCGGCCATATTGTCTTCGCTGAGTTTGCTAACACCGCGGAGGTTTCGGAGGGCTGAGCCCAATTTGTCTGTAAGATTTTCGAGCATTTTGGTGGTGAAATTAAGATTTCGAAAGTAATAGGCACCTACGGTAGAGGCAAAGTAATTTTTCAGTAGATCGGCGTCTGCTGATCGAATTGTCTCAGATCACCACGAGTCTCAGTGCTCCGTTCATTGAAATACGCTAAACCTAGGTTAAAACGGATGCTTTACATGTAGCCCTCTTATCGTAGTTTAACCCGCTTTGGCTCGCTTGACCACCTCTCAGTCACAGAGCCGTTTATTTATAAATAATATGAAGCAACGCACCATTCTCAGAGAAGTTTCGATCAGTGGGAAATCCTTGCACACGGGTGAAGAGGTTCAGCTGACTTTGAAGCCAGCAGCCGTGAATCACGGTATCGTCTTTCAGCGCATGGATCTTTTTGGAAAACCAGAGCTGAAGCCACTGGTCGAATTCGTGACTGACTTAGTGCGTAGCACCACGATTGCTGATGGGCATGCGAAGGTAAATACCGTGGAGCACGTATTGAGTGCATTGAGCGGTTGTGGGGTGGACAATGTTCTTGTCGAAATGGATGCCAGTGAGCCGCCGATTCTGGATGGTTCTGCCAAGCATTTTGTGAATTTGATCCAACAAGCCGAACCCGTTGAGCAGGATGCGGAGCGTGAGTATTTCGTACTGGATGAGCCTATTTCCGTAACTCGTGGGGCTAGCTCCATCATTGCGCTGCCACACGATGGTTTCCGCGTGACGTGTACATCCACCGATGATCGCGGCATTCACACGCAGCACTTGAGCCTCGATATTGATCCTGAGTCGTATGTGGCACAGATCGCGCCGGCTCGCACCTTTACTATATATGAAGACATCGAAGAGCTATTGAAGCTTGGTAAGATCAAAGGTGGTAGTCTCGACAGCGCGATCGTGATCAAGGGGGACAAAATTCTCTCTAAGGAGCCGCTTCGCTTTAAGGAAGAATTCGTCCGTCATAAGATACTCGATATCGTCGGTGATATCGTGTTGGTCGGTATGCCGATCAAGGCACACTTCATTGCGGTGCGCCCAGGCCATGCGCTGAATGCAGAACTCTCTAAGGTGCTTCGCCAGAAAATGCTGAAGAAGATCAAGGGGGCAACGAAAGCTGTAGCGCCTAAGAAGGCCGCCGCAGTAATGGATGCGCCTGAGACGGTAATGGATATTCGTCGCGTGATGGATCTGTTGCCGCATCGCTATCCTTTCATCATGATCGATCGCGTGATTGAGCTGGTGAGCGAAGATGAATTGGTGGCATTGAAGAATGTCACGATTAACGAACCGTATTTTCAAGGTCACTACCCAGGCCGTCCAGTGATGCCTGGTGTTTTGCAAATCGAAGCAATGGCGCAGGCTGCCGGTGTTTTGCTATTGCGTAAGTTGCCTGTTGAGGAGAACAAAATCGCATTTTTTATGAGTGTGGACAAGGTCAAGTTCCGGCGCGCGGTGGAGCCCGGCGATTCAGTTGAGATTCGTGTGAAACTTGTCAAGATTCGGGGTAACAAGATCGCGACTGCGACCGGTGTTTGCTCCGTTGGCGGTAAGGTCGTTTCCAGTGCTGAGCTTATGTTCATGCTGGCAGATGTTTCAGAATAAGGGAAACCAATCAAATGGCTACAGACGTTCATCCTTCTGCAATTATAGAGCAGGGTGCCGAACTTGACGAAGGTGTCAGTGTCGGTGCCTATGCGTATATCGGTGCGCAAGTTAAAATCGGCAAAGGCACTATAGTGATGCATCACGCGACAGTCGATGGTGTGACCACGATGGGGGAAAGTAATGAGGTGCACCCGTATGCCTATGTCGGCGGCAAGACTCATGATTTGAAATATCGGGGTGGTGTGCATCGTTTGCAGATTGGCGCGTACAATGTCTTTCGCGAGTTTACCACGGTGCACTGTGCGACATCAGCTGAGCAACTGACGGTGGTCGGCAATCATAATAACATTTTATCCTACAGTCATATTGCCCACGAATGCGTGGTCGGTGATCATTTGGTGATGAGCAGCCACGCCGCACTGGGTGGGCATGTGATCGTTGATGACTATGCCAATATTGGCTGGGGCGCTGGTATTCATCAGTTCTGTCGAATCGGCACACGCGCAATGGTTGGTGCAACTTCGAAGGTCGTGCAAGACGTACCACCGTATGTGATCAGCGATGGTAACCCAGCTGTCGCGCGCACCATCAATAAGGTCGGGCTCGAACGCGCTGGTTACAGTAAGGAAGATATTTCCTTAGCGCGCCGCATTTTTAAAGCGTTTTTTAAAGACGGCCTGAACCGCAGTCAGGCAGTCGAGTGGTTGCGTGCCAATGAAGATATTGAGCATCGTGTAGTGAAGACCTTCTTGGACTTTACTGCAGATAGTCAGCGCGGGTTAGGTTGAGGATTTCTCAAGAATACTGATGTCGATTCTAGCTAGTATTCTGTATCGTTCCGAATCCTCGCGCAAATTGATGCCCTCAGTGGCCAGTTTCTATATCCGATGGAGTCGTTCTGATCGGAGGCTGAGTGGTGGCGTACAAAAAAGCTTCGTCCCACGAAGTAGGACGAAGCTGATTTAAAGAGGATGCCTGTTTGGCTTACTGCTCGTCGAGTACCTCGGCTGCTGTATCTTCGCTGATACCATAAGCGACTAACTCGCTGACGAGTGCATTGGAGCTGACATAAGATGCGTAGCGTTGCAGGAAGCTGCGTGCTTGAACTAAGTTTTCGTCCTCCGATGTAATTTCTGGCACGCTCTTTTCTTCGACATAGACGAAGGTGCCGACGGCCCCGCTGGTTAGCATAGGTGAGATTTCTCCAGCGTCCATATTTTGTGCTTTTTGTAGGGCAGCTTGATTGAAGGTGCGTGGTGCATCGCCAATTTTGAAGATTTCGTTTTCGGTGGCTTTGAGGGCAAGTGCTTCAGCAGCTTCGACAAAGGTGCTACCTTCGGTAATTTTGGCTTTGAGCGCAGTTTCCAAGCGTTCGCCATTTTCGTTGAAGAGACGGCGCTTTTCTTCGGTAGTGTAATCGACAGTGACAACTGCTTGAACTGTTTCGAAGGCTGGGATCTCTGGCGCAATGCGACCTGTGTAGATCAGCACGCCGAAGCCTCCTTCAATCGCATAGGCGTCTGAGAAGTAGCGGCTCTTGGAAAGTGCGAACGCGGATTCGAGCATCTCGGGTGATAGAGCACGACGAGCAGCACCTTCAGCGGTGTAAGGCGCAATCTCTGTGAGTGTCAGGCCAGACTGGTTGAGCAGCTGATTGAAGGCGGCCGATTCTTGCTCTACATCGTCACGGTAAAGTGCGTAGGCGAAGCCCTGTGCGGCTTCGTTAGCCAAGCGCTGTGCGGCTTCAGTTGCTAGGTCGGTCGCGACCGCATCGCGCACATCTTCAAAGGTGACGGCAGGCATCTCTGCTGCGGCGTCTTCAGTTTTTGGCTGAGTGGCCTTGTGGGCTGCGATGAAGCGAGCGCGGTTAGCGATAAAGTGGGGGCGTAGATCAGACTCTTTAGCGGCGATGACTTGGTCGGCATAGTTGGCTGCCGAAAAGATGATGTAGCTGGCTTGGATACGCTCGGCAATTTCGTAGCGACTGTTGTTGGCACTATAGTATGCAATTAGTGCTTCCTCAGTGGGTGTGATTTCTGGAGTGAATGCAGCGTAGTTGATCTCGGCAGTCGCGAGTTTAAGGGATGTTTCATTGCGCTGTGTCAGTGCCAGTGCCTCGGCAGGCAGCAGGTAGCCTGGGCCGGAGAGGGCGCTGCCAATTTGATCGATACGATAGTCTTCTTCGAGGACGGCAACGAAAAGACCTTGCGGCATACGTGGGTTGGATTCGATGTTGTCTACGAAGCTGGTGTAGGCATCGCGGCTAAACTGATCATCAGCACCTCGGAAGGCAGCTTTGGTCATAATGTAGCCTTCAAGTGTCTTCTGATCGGGGGCTGGCACACCGATCTCTTCTGCTAAGTGCAGGAGGGCGATGCGGCTGGTGACCTGCGACTGGAATTGTTGCTCGCTCTGGATCGGACGACCTGTGTTGATAATCGCACTCAGCGAAACCTTTTCACTAATGATGCCCATTTCACGAGGTGAATTGAGGTCGTAACCATAGAAGTTTTGCTCGCGGTAAGCGCTTTGGTCGGATGTGCAGCCTGGCGTGTTACCTATCGTGAAAACGAAGGCGACAATGATGACCGACAAAAGAGTGAGGAATATCCAGCGGCCGTGGCGGATGAGGTGGTTTTGAATCCAAGAAATCATGACAAAGGAAATAAGAAAATGCGGAGGTTAGAGTCAGGTTATGACCTGTCAATCTCTTGCTGACATGTATGTCAACAGATTCGAGACTGATTGGATTTGTCTGACTAGCGACTAATTAGATCACGGATCGTGAGTGTGGCCTTGGGGCAACCCTTCAAACTGATGATTTCCTCTAAATAGATGTCCAGTTCAGGCGTGTGCTGCACGACCAGTTCGGCACCGTCATTGTTACCGTAAGATTGGAATGTCTGCTTAAATGCGCCGAGCGTAATAGATTCCAGCGGGTGCCCTGGTTGGTAGGCATGGTCGCGTTCGTCTTCAATTGATTTGATGGCGACTGCGTTGAGGTAGCCGAGTTCGCACAGACGGTTGATACTTGAATTTAATAGGTGGCTGGGCACCCGAAGCTGTTTGTGGAGTTCGCTCGCACGCGAAGGGGAGGCACCGGCCTGAAAACGCTTGCCGACGAGAATCAGCACCGCCAGTGAAATGATCTCTTGAGTGTGTTCACTGGTTTTTTGCCAGGCATTCTCATTTGTCAGATAATCGGCGTTTTGCACTGCGTAGGTTATCTGACCTCCGAATAAAATGAGTAACCAGAAGACGTAGAGCCCAAGCATGAGCACGACGATGATGCCGACTGAGCCATATAAACTGCGGGTATCGATTACACGCTGAACATATAAGAATGAGAGCATGTTATATAGTTGGAGCAATACGACCACTAGGGTTGCTCCGGTGAAGGCTGCCTTCCAATTGACTTGTGTATTGGGGATAAAACGGAAGAACACCGCCAGCAGTATGGTGATTAGAATAAAAGCAATGATGGGGCTCAAGATCAGGGCAAAGGATAGAAATTCGCCGCCAAAGGGCAAATACTCCATTAATTGTGCGATCTTTGTGACCGTGACCAAGGTTAGCGCTGCCGCTCCCATGACTGCTCCGAGGCTGATAAAAGTCCAATACACCACGATGCGCTCACCGAGTTTTCGGCCTTGATCGACGCCCCAGAGTGAGTTGAACGAGGCTTCAATTGAGGAGAGTACTTGGATGCCGATCACGAACAACATGAGAGAGCCGACGACGCCGACGGTGCCGGACTTTGCCGCTGTGATAAAGCTATTGATCATCTCGGTAATTTCAGGCGCTAACTCAGCATTATCGATATCATCATCGTTGGTATCGATTGAGAGTTGTGGTGCAGCGTAGGAGATCGCAGTTTCGATCCATTCCACCGCACGATTTTCGGCGGGTGATTCGCCATTAGTCGGATTTGCTGGAGATTGGTCGATCACGAAGCTCGAGACCATAATACCCAGTGCGATGAGCGGGCCAATGCCGATCAGCGAATAGAAGGTTAACGCAGCCGATTGCACGGGTAGTTTATTCCTCCGGAGCCCTTGAAAAGTGAGCGTGAGGACGCGCAGTAAGAGATAGAAGCGAGCGCGCGTTGTTTTACGGCCGAGGTGCTCTAGCTCCCAAATGTCTTTGTCCATCAGGTCGCGGGTGCGCGACAATTGCTTGCG
>JBLHTV010000031.1:0-15366 GCA_047627755.1 Lentimonas sp.
TGAACATCGCCTGCAAATGCCGCTCATCCGACAAAAAGTTTTTAACAAACTCATCCCAATACGGAATGGCTCCACTTAGATGCGTCACATCTCCAGAGGCTTGAAACCACTTCATGTGAGCAAGGCCGAGCATGAAAATATTCTCACGATAAATCGCTAAATACTCGTCGCTCGCAGCGCCCGTCAAACGCCCACGAATCTCAAGCATATATGGAATCGCCTCTTCCGGGTGCGCTTGAAACGCTGCCTGTGCGCGCTGCCCAAGCGTCGGCAAATCCAGATCCGGAAAAGCCTGCACCTGCGCCTCTGCCCGCAGCATCGACGTGGGCACGCAGGCCAAGCAAAGCACCAGCCAAAAAATACAGCCAGCAATACCACTAGAGACGAGCCCCAAGAGATATTCCTGGAGGGAAACGCTCTGTCGTTTCCACACGCCTCTTCTGCACAATGGCAACGACGGAGCGTTGCCCTCCACAAAAAATGAGGTAAGCTTCAGGGAATCAGCCTCATCGCCAATGGATGCACCACTAGTTCGCATGCGACTCCTGACTATTCGTATAGACTGCCGATGACATCGCGCTAAGCGTTACAGAGACTCGGCCATTGCGCACTGTTATTTCAGCACCCGTCAATGCGTCAAAAAGCTTCCCATCGTTAATCTCGGGATCGAGTTCCAGCTCAAATGTAACCGACTGCTCCGAACGATTAAACAACACCAGCGCACGATCTTCCGCATAGGCTCGCACATACGCATAGCGATCCTCATCTGCGACCAAGGCCCGACGACTCCCGAGATAGAGGGACGGATGCGTGCGGCGTGCGTGTGCCAACTTTGAGAAATGCTCCCGCACCTGCGCTTCTGCAGAGGAGACCTCATCACCAAAGCGCATCATACGCCGATTATCAGGATCACCCGCGCCGGTCATACCGATTTCATCGCCGTAATAAATCATCGGCACGCCATCGATCGTCAAAAGAAACGTCATCGCCTGCTTCAATTTTTCATAGGACGCCACATCATCCACTTTCAGCTGACGGCTCCAGCCGACCTCTTCTTCATCAGCCTCATCAGCGTCTGGCAGATCGCCATCCGCATACGCCATAAAGCGCGGCTTATCATGATTACCAAGCAGTGCCGACATACGGACGCTACGACCATACACTTCCTCGGACTGACGCAGCGCCGCCTCTAGTTGACCGAAGTCGCCCTGCCCCCGTGCAAAGCACGGCACCAGCACATCGTAGAGCGGAAAGTCGAACTGACCATCGAGCATATTACTACCAACAAAATCAGAGATCACATTGCGATTTTGAAACGTCTCACCGACGAAGTAATGATTTGCCTTCGGAAATTGATCGCGCATGCGTGTGCGGAAGCGCCACCAGAAATCGGGGCGAATATGTTTCACCGCATCGAGACGATAGCCATCCAGATCATACGCCCCCATCCAATGCACTGCATCTTCCAATAAAAACTCAACCGTTTCAGGATTTCTAAAATCGAACGCGGGCAGAAAAGGCTCAAACCATGTAGTGTATGGGTTGTCATCCCAGCGGCGCAAATTGCGCGAACCATCGCTCAGCTCTAATTCGCCAAACAGCTCCGGGCGCTCTGCACGGATCGCACTGTCTTGATGCACATGCTTCAACACGAAATCAGCCAGCACCTTCATATCTTTGCCATGCACCTCACTAACTAGCTGCTTGAGCGCGACCTCACCCCCAAAACGCGTCTCCACGCCATAGCGCTCAATCGGCCAATAGCCGTGGTAGCCAGTGTAGGAGCGAAACGGCTCCAAATACTCCACCCACGCGTCTGACGGATTTTGATTCAAAGGCGCGAGCCAAATCACATTCACACCAAGATCTTCAAAATAGCCTGATTCCATCTTTTGAGTAATGCCCTCAAAATCACCGCCTTGGTAATTCGCTTCCGGCAGCACTTTAGAATCATCGACGGGGCTATTGTTGGCGGGATTCCCATCCTTGAAACGATCCGTGAATGCGTAGTAAATAATATCGTCCTGCCAAATATCTTCATTGGGCTCACCCGCATAGGTGATCGCAGGCAACCCGACCTTGCCATCCACATCTTCAACCAACACGCGAACCATCTCACCTGCGACTGAAGACGGTAGGTCAACGTGAACCATCAGCCCGTCAAATGTGGCTGGCAGACGTACCACGCCACCGGACTTCGGTAGTGCCTCGGCAATCACCGTGCGCAGCGCTTTGTTCGACTGCAAGGTCAGCGTCGCTACATCGATCGAGCTGACAAACAGCGTAGCCGCAGGAGAGGTGGCCAAATCGCTACCAATCGTCACCACACTATTAAAGCCGCCATGACCGTCTGCTTCACGATCCGGGTTAGCCGGATCAGTCTCCCATCGCCCATCAATCACATATTTATACAACACTCGGCCTGCTGGATACGCACCCGTGCGCGCCCATCCACCCTCGACACGTAGCATCGGATCGGCGGATGCATTCCACTGATTCAACTCACCAACCATCGCCACCGATGCAGCATCTTCATAGCCTTGCAAACGAAAGCTTTGCATCGGTACTGAATCGATTACCAACGGCAGACTGCTTTCGAGCGTGCGGCCGGTACCACTCAAAGGTTCGAGGCGCAGTGGCACGGCATGCAAGCCGGAAGAAGTAACATCTGCTGACACAATCAAGCGATGATTCAAGCGATCAATCGACACGCTAATTCCATCGCCGCCAGTTGCTGCAAAGCGATGCGTGGCACCAGGGTTTCCGAAACGACGCAAATCGAGCGACATCGATTCACCGGCACGCACACGAGTGACGGGTGGTGCACCTAGAAATACCTGCCCCGCCGCAACAACAGGGCTCTCCTGCGTATCCTCACTCAGCGAATCCGCGGTCTGGATCTCCCAGTAATAGGATGCGAGCGGGGCGAGTTGATCCAAATAAATCCCTTCGCGCAAAGCCTCCGACACACGAATCGCACGCACGGGTTGACCGTCGAGTGCCAGTTGATCTTTCAATACCAACCACTCATCCGTCGTCTCAGATAGGCCGAGCGCTTCGACAGCTGCTTCCGACAGGCGCACGCGCACATGGCGCAGTGTGGCATTGGGGTGGAAGTTACTCGTCACCAAATAGCTCGAATCCTGACGTCGATCACTCCGCACATAGGCATGAAACCAATGTCCGGAAGGCCCCACGTCGGCCACTTTCCCGAAATATGGATTCGCTTGATTTGCCGCATTGAGCGGAATCGAAACACCCGATGCAAAGGCAGGTTCGCCGAGCAAATGCATCAAGCGCACATACCAAGCGCGCAACTCACGTTGAGCGCCTGAAAGCCCCGCGCCATCTGCCGCGCCGTCGTTCCACCACTTATTGAGTTCAGGCAGTGACCAGTAGTCGAAAATACTCGTGCGTTGATCGTCGCCACCAAAGCCCTCACGCCCCAGGCCTGGTTCGCCGACTTCCTGCCCATGATAGACCATCACTGGTCCACGCGAGAGACCAAACAATGTCGCCGACACTGGACGGCCAACTTCCATGCCTTGCGCGCCCCATGTTTCAGGATGCGCTAAGCGTACCTCGTCATGGTTCTCAGCATAGCGCACCGCGCAGTCGAAAAAGAACGCACCCAACTCTGACTCGACGATATCCAAATCATTCGCCCAGGCCTTACCCTCAGTCAAATGCTCCAAGGTATCGTATCCGGGATCATCATACACCGCCTGGAATCCCGCGTCGAGCAGAGCAAGCATCACACTATCGCCCTCGCGGATCGCGGGGTCGCGACTCGGTACTTTAGCAGGATCATCGTTATATGCTTCTGCATAGAAGAACACGTCAGGGGCACGCGTCTGTGCGCGGTGAATCATCCATTTCCAAAATTCAGGTGGTACCATGTGTGCCATATCCACGCGAAAGCCATCCACCCCCAGCTCTTGCCAATACGCAATAATTGCATCCATCTTATTCCATGTATCCGGAATTCGCTTACGCGGGCTGATCGCACTTGGATAATCAGGCGCACGATCTCGATTCAAGAAATCGAAGCCATAATTTAATTTCACAGTTTCATACCAGTCACCATTCGAGGGACGCCAGCTTGCGACATTGTTACCCGTCACACGACCATGCACACGCTCTGGAGCGAAGTAGCCATCGGCATTACCGACCAAACGCGCAGTCTCATTGATGATCTTACCAGTGTGGTTATCCACGGTCGGCAAACGTAATGGGCCACTGCCTTCGGCGACTTCGGGAGTAAGGTAGAAGAAATTGTTGTCCGGATCAAAATACACACCCGTGCGATCCTTGTTACCAAACACCAGATCCGGGCGAATGTCAGACTCATAGCTGCGCGCCACATGGTTTGGCACGAAGTCGATCACGACCGACAAGTCTGCGGCCTGCATGCGCTCTGTCAGCGCTTGAAACTCTTCAAGACGCTTGGCTGGATCGTCCGCGAAGTCTGGCGACACATCGAAATAGTCACGAATCGCATAAGGGCTGCCCGCAATACCTTTCAATAAGTCAGGATCGTCCGGCGCTTGCCCGACTTCACTATAATCAGTCGAAGTCGCTTGTTGTAGCACGCCGGTCAACCAGATGTGCGTAAAGCCGTCGTCACGAAATCCTTCGAGGACACGATCATTCAACGCGCTGAATTTACCTGCGCCATTTTCAGCCAGTGTGCCATTCACCTTACGCGTCTCGTTGGCGTTACCAAACAGACGTGGTAGCATTTGGTATATCCGTGGCTTCGCGTCCACTGCGCCAAAGCGCCCCTTCAACTCCAACGCACCTGCTGGACTCACCGCATAATACTCTGGCAAGTAGATATCTGCATCGTCGCTCACGGTAAACCATTGCACCGCACGCACACGATCAAGGTCACGCCCCGAGGCTTTCAATTGAAGGTGCAATGCATCGCCCTGCGCCGTTACCTTGAACGCATCGACCGAGGCAGCTTGCCATTTATAGTTTTGATAAAGCCGGGCTTCAACCACCGCATCGCCTTGGATCTTTAGAATCACATCGGCTTGAAATGCGAGAAAGACACGCTGCGCTGCATCGACTTCGACCACGGTCGAACCGAATCCTGGCCCTGCATCAACCGCCACCCATAGCGACGCCTCCACAGCATCTGAATGCACGGGAAGTTTAAGCGAAAGATCGCTTGCGTCTAGGCAACCTGCCACTGCGCAAGCGCTAAAAAGTAAAGTAAGGCGGAGTAACATTGTAAGGGGGGAGCATTGAAACTAAAGTTCGTTTATTCCAAGACAACGATTCTGAGGCGAAGCGCACAACCTGCCCTATTTGACAGTTGAACAAATTCATAGTTTCCGCGCAAGACACAACACACTAGCTTGCTGACATACCTAATGAGCGAATCCCCACAAACTTCTCCCACTGTCATGCAGCGTTTAATCAAACGCCCGCTGCTACTCATACTCGTTGCCAGCTTAGGACTCCACTTACTAGTAGGCGTGGGGCTCGGCAGTTGGAAAATGTTTATCATCCTCACAGAAGACGAAGCGAAAATCGAAGTCGTGATTCCACCCGCAGCGATCCAACCCAAGCAGCGAGAATATAAATTGAAGACGATGCGCTCGCAGCGCAGCACTGCGATCTCCACACAAATACCAATCGCCGTCGACCTCCCGTCCGAAATCAACCTGCCCAAAGTCGACGTGCCCAAGCCCAGCACCAACAAGAGCGCAATCAAAGCACGTGGCAGTGCCGGCGACCTCGGCGGCGGACTGGGCGGCGGCGGCGGCGAATCTGGCTTCGCCACACTGTTTGGTAATACCTCTCCACTCGCCGGCGCACTCGAAGGTACCTTCATCGACTTCAAACAAGACCGCTACCGCGAAAACCCGCCCAAACAAGGCTGGATGGATGCGGGCAAGGATTTCATGCGCAACTATCGGCTCACTGAATTTAGAAAATTCTTTAGCGCTCCGCAGAAGCTCTACGCCACACACTTCTATATCCCACTGATGAGTGCCGACGAAGCGCCGCGCGCCTATGGCGTCGAAAATCTCGTGCAGCCGAGTCAATGGATCGCCGTCTATCAGGGGAAATTCCGTTCCACCAAGGGCGGCACCTTTCGATTTGTAGGCACGGCCGACGACATTTTGATCGTCGGAGTCAAAGGACGCACCGTGCTCTCCGCTGGATTCACCGAATCAAATCCGAGCAAATGGACGCCAGACGATGAGCCGACCCACGATGCCCCCCCCGTATCGGAGTATTTACCCAAGCTCACAGAGGGCGATTGGTTCAAACTCACTCCCGGCGAAGCAACGGAGCTGAGTGTCGTGATCGGCGAACTCCCCGGCGGCGAATTCGGTTGCTACCTATTCATCGAAGAGAAAGGCATGAGCTACGACAAAGCCGGCGACGGCCGCCCCATCCTGCCTGTGTTTAAGCTCAAGGACTTTTCACAATCCGAGCGCCAGACTATCTCACAGGATGGCTATGAAAAACGCATGGACGGCCCAGTGTTCGGATTTTATTAAGCGATAAGGATTTAAAGTCGGTGGCTTCCTTTAGGTGTCTGGCCATTGAATTTGGAGTCGGAAACCCAGACAACACTTGCGACGGGGCCTCTAAAACCGTCAATTGATTCAGCGCAGTCATGCAACTGGTCAAACATCAGGAGACGGGATACTCCTGAAAGTAAGTCTTCAGGAGCGAGGGCAACTCGCCCTCATTTGCATTAACATCGGTTCAACGTGGGCGAGTCGCCCACACTCCTGTCACTATCGACCATGCAAAAAGTATACTTCCTCAGTAATCGACTATAAAAAAAGACCACAGCCGAAACTGTGGTCTTTTTATACGCTAGAACGAACGTGAACTATCCCCGCCGGCGCGTTGCGACACAGAGCAAAGCTAGCGCACCGGCAATCAATGCATACGCGCCAGGTTCGGGAACGGATGCAACCGACAGACTGTTGAAATACAGATTGTTTGCAGCATTTTCGCCCGCATCTGTGCCACTGTTATAGAACGTGAAATTATCAATAAGCCCTGTAATTCCAGTAACTGTGCCAGAGAACAACACACCCTGTGTTCCCGCAGATGAGATGCGGCTAATGCTATAGCTGAGCTGAGAAGAGCCTACGGAATCATCAATAATAGTAATCACTGCTTGTAGTAAGGCATCCCCTCCACCGAAATCATATGTAGCAGCCACAGGATTATTGGTAAACGCCCCATTCACACTCGCACCAGAACCTACATTAAAACCGAACACTTCCTGATCCCCATCATTACGAATCGTAAACCCTTTATTTCCATTGTCGTTCTGAACTCCAAAATTAAATGTAAATTGATCGTTTAGAACTAAAGCTGTATTGAAGTCCCGTTGTGCACTGGCAAAAGCAGCAACTGGATTCGCATAAATATAGAATGATTGATTCGTTCCAGTATTCAAATCACCAGCACCCTCAGTTGAGTTCCCAATCAAATAACCAGCGAAAACGTCCGTTCCGTTGTTATTGTTATCCGTCAGGTCCCAAGTGCCAAACCCTGAGCCAGAATTATCACCAGTGCTCCAACCGCCACCATAATTGGAAGCATCATCAGACGCAGTTAAAGCAAACGTGCTGCTCACCAGCACGGACATTGAGACAATCAAGAGTGATTTTTTCATAAGGGGATAAATTGAGATAATTTGTTTACAAACTAATAAAAACCTTAAGTGGTCCCGAGAAAATCGCAAGGCGAGTCAACAGTTGACCTATGCGACGCAGATCGGTCTACAACGGTGAAAAGCTACAATAAGTAGCAGCCAGCCGCTTGTTCCAGCCCCGATTCAGTGCAATCAGCCCCCTCGCTCTAAAACGAGGCGATTCACACCACTAGCACATGGCGTATAGAACCAAGAGCGTGACGACGTTGGAGGTTCCGACCGCAGCACCACTAAACTGTTGAATAGAGCGATGGTTTAAAATCACGAAAATAGCGCCTTATATCTGTCCCCCGAAAGCAAGGCACCCCGCACTGCGATCAACACTCATGAAAACAATAAATAAACACGAAACTATGAGCTTTTCATTCAGATGTGCTTTTAGTTTCCAGAAGCCGTTAAACTGTTGAATGCAAAAAGCTTTTAAAAAGTGAAAGATTTATTAATACTTTTAATTCTTACTTTTAAAACACCCCCAATACCCCTAGATGTACTTTAATAGCCCTCAATATCCCTCAATATCACGTATATGAAAAAAATAACCCTTCTAGTTGCTACATTTTTAGCCTTAGTAACCGCGCTCCATGCTGCGACCGGCATATTTGGTGCTTACTTAACTGTAGATGGCACAAAATACAAATCTGACGGTAGTTACGGTGGAAGTGAAGCAACTTTCAACGGCGCTGACTTCGGAGACATGACGATCGGCTCCAGCTCGCTCATACTATCACAGGGCGAAACACTGACTTACGCAGATAACGGCCACTCCACTTTCGAGTTTGCTCTCGCATATCGCGTTCGCCTAGCGAGCGACCCTCAATCGACAGCTTCGGGCGATTACACTTTCATCACTATGGGTGATGGAGTTAGCATTGGAGGAAACGATGAAAAAGCTGAGTTTACCGGATCCACACTCGACTTCCTCAACGGTATTTCAGCACCCGTATCAAACACCATCTATGCGATTGACATCGTTCACAAAGCTGGAGCTTGGGAAGGCGACACCAACTTTGAACGTCTAGCCAATGTTAGCAATACAAGTCCTGGAAGTACAGATTGGACAGCAACCGATGCTTTCACCGCTACTTTTGTTGTAGTGCCTGAACCAAGCACCTACGCATTAATTGCAGGGCTATTCGGACTAAGCTATATTGCAATGCGTCGCCGCAAAGCATAAAATCAAAAACTATTTATCCAAAAGCCGTTGATTACCATAATCAGCGGCTTTTTTATGTCATCATGTACATGCGTAAGAGGAGCACTACTGACAGAATAAACCAATTCATCCAATGGTTGATCTTTATCAGTGTATTTTTTTTCGGTGCACTGAACTCACTCGCTCGAACCCAAGCGCATCCAGAGAGCATCCGCTTACACGCAAGTATGTCCATGGGTGACGGTCATTTGAGCTTAACACTCCTCACTAAGGGACAACACAGGCTAAGAGCCAGCATTCAGGACCAGCAGCATAAATCAAAAGTTCACATCATCCACAACCAGGAGCAATTGTGGACCAAACAATTCATCAATGGATCAGAGTCTATTCGAAAACTCGAAGGCACAGAAGCCGCCGAAAACCTGTTGGATCTCTTAGCGCTCAACCCGCAATTTCACTTCAAACAAAGAGATGGATTTAATCTGAGCAGCTCAGTATTAGAAGGCTACAAAGTTGAATATACGCAAAGCGAAAAGCCTTATAAAGAAACGAACAAACACCTACCCGAAAGCCTAGAGCTTTTTGATATATCAAAAGACGAACCACGTTTAATTCGCAGGATCCGATACATCAGCTTTCAAAAAGCAACGACACCGTTTATCCAGCCCAAAGAGCTCGTGCTGACTGACGAAAGGACAGGCGAAAGTGGGACAATCATAATCAGCGAAGTCTCCTACAACGCTGGCATTCCCGACTTCATTTTCAAATTGCCTGAGTCGAATTGATAGCAAACAAAGCGGCCGCCTGCTGTGCCCCGCCGTTTAGCCCTACTTCAAACTCGGGCCATCGACCCAGATACTTTCGATCTGCACGACTTTAGGGTGCTCCTGCGCACCGAATTCGTTCTTTTGCAGTTGGCCAACCACCAGATCGACACCAGCGCTGCCGACTTCACGATTATTCTGACGCATACCAGCTAAGTTCGGGATACCGACATGCCAATCCAAGTGAACCAGTCCCACTTCTTTCGGGATCTTCAAGCCGTCTTCAACGAGCGCGTCGTAGAGTTCCAGCTTATTGGTCAGCACGACATCAGGCGTTTGCTTACGGATCGCTGTCACCGCGGAAGCAATATCCCCCGTCTCCAAAGCGATCATATCCAATTGATCCTGCTGTGGCAAATGCCGGGATACACTGTAAAAGCCAGCACTGAACTTTTCATCCAACAGCGCATCATCCTTTTTAGGTAAGACCAGCAGTGGACGTTTATAGCCCATCTCCAGCACTTTCTGAGTCGCTCGGCGAGCGGTCAAATATTGGTCATTCGACGAACAATTCAATTGGTTATTCAAATGCGTCACACCAATCACCGAACAGGCGAAGTCATACCAAAATTTAGAGTAACTACCATGGATCGTATCCAGATCCAGCGCAGCGATCAAAACGAGTCCACGAATCCCGCGTGTCTCGACGATCTGCTTTAGCCGCTCTGGGCGCATGTCAGGTTGCTGCAACCAAAATTCTTCGATGCCATAGCCGAGTTGTTCACCACGACGTAAGACACCGTCACGTAAGCGCTTAAACGTGTGGTTCTGATTGAGATCTTTAAGCGGCGAACAATTGATCAATGCGAGATTGGCCTGAAAGGTCGGCTGACGGCCGGCGCGTAACTGCGTCATCAGCGAATCCACCACTGGATTGCGACGGTAGCCCATTTCATTGGCGAACTGCTGAATGCGCACACGAGTCGCCTCTGGAATACGAGGATCGTTGCGCAGAGCTAAGGAAACCGCCGATTTACTCACGCCCGCGGCATCCGCGATCTGTTGCATATTGGGGCGTCTTTCGGGGAAGTTGGACATAGTTGGACAGTTGAACCGACTTTCAGGAAAGTGTAACGTCTGACACTTGTCGACAGTTGAATGACCTCGAATATAACAAAAATAGAACTATTTACGCCACTAATCACTCGAACTGGCAGATGTAATCATCCCAAGCGCCGAGACTCACTCGACTGCAAACCACCCACACGGTTAAACTGTTGAACTATGGAACTCATTACCTTCGCGGCGAAACATACCTAATATGCTTTAGAAAATCCACATTCGACCTATATTGAACTAGTCTCTTGCCCCATGCCTCACTTAACTAATCGACACACTTGCTGCACCAATGCGTTCCTGTTCGTGCTACTCTGCTTGATCAGTCGGACCAGCCATGGCGAAGCAATGCTCCAGTATTTCAATACGGACTGGGCAGAGATCACCCGTAAGGTGCCGGAGCTCGCTGAGGCGGGCTATTCGTCCCTCTGGCTCCCCCCTCCAACCAAGGGCAGCGGCGGGCTCTCCGTCGGTTACGACCTCTGGGATCCATTTGACCTCGGCAGCAAAAATCAGCGCAATACCATCCCCACTCGCTACGGCAACGAGGCAGAGTTGCTACAACTCATCCGTACTGCCCACCGTTTTGGTATCCGCATTTACTTTGACAACATCATGAACCACCGCGCGTTCGATGTGCCTGGTTACAACGAAAATACCGAAATCGACATCTACCCTGGCATGGTGCCCGAGGATTTCCACCTAAGAGTCACAGAAGACGGGTTCTACCGAAAGTGGGACAACACCCGCGATTGGAACTCGGCTTGGCAGGTGCAACATCTAGGACTCGCTGATCTCATCGACATCGCCCACGAAACCGACAACACTAATTTCGGCCCGAACGAAGGCGACGACCACCCGAAATACTCGTTTGTCCGCCACCCGAATAATCCCGAGTACTACTGCTTCGACAGCAGCGGAACCTATGTCGGATTCGGCAACGTCACTCAGGCGGACCTCACCAATAACCCGAGCGCTTTCGAGGAAGACGTCGGCGCTTACCTGATCCGTAACGTGCGTTGGCTTATGGACTACACGAAGGCCGACGGACTCCGGCTCGATGCCGTCAAACATGTGCCAGACTACTTCTTCGGCCAGCAAAGTGGAGCGGGAAAAGATGAAAGCGACGCTGGGTACCTTGGCGGCGTCCAACGACAATTCAATCTCACTCGCGGCTTCTCCGATACCAACCATCGCGATTCTGTCTTTGAGACTGAGGTCGGTCGTGATGATGCGATGGTATTCGGCGAGCACCTTGGAGCGCCCCCTGGCTACAGCGGCTACTGGGATGCAGGCATGCGTCTCGTCGACAACGAACTGCGCTCAAAACTCAACGGCTCGCTCGGCAGTCCATGGGGAAGCCTGACTGGCCTAGACGCATCTGGTGGCGGCGGTTTCCCAGCGGGTCTCGGCGTTACCCATGCGAACAGCCACGACAGCGACTACTCGGCAATGCGCCAACTCCAACACGCGCTGTATTATACACGCGAAGGATTAGGCCTTGTCTACACTGATGGCTACTATCAAGCGGAAACACTCGGTGAATCCGGCGGTGCGTTCCCGCGCCATGCTAATACCAATTTCCTCGGCCAGTTCGCTGACCCACAGATTCCGAACCTTCTGAAAATCCACCAAGACTTTGCGCGTGGTATCCAGTCGGGTCTTTGGGGCGATGACGACTTCCTCGCTTACGAACGTCGCGACAATCGCAATCCCGATGGATCGACCCGCACGGGCAGTCCCGCCGATGAAGTCACCATGGTCATCATGCTCAACGACAACACCGCTTCTGGCCAAGCGCGCTCGTTTGCATCCAGCTTCCCAGACAGCGCCTACCTTTACCAATACGCAACCGGCCCCGATGGATCCAATCAGACTGGGTTCTATAAATTCGGCAGTGAATTAGGAACGATCGTCGTTCCGCCAGGCGGGTATTTCGTGTTTGGCTATCGTACTCCCGAGCTCTCAACGCTCTGGCCCGACTCAGCAGTGACCCTTTACCAAGGCGGAGAAGAAGTTTCCCAGATCACCGTCCCCCGCAAAGACGGCCCCGATGGCGATGAAGCGTTCAATCCCTACGGCTTCCCGAACCGCGGCTACCCCGCAGGTGAAACACCCGTGCCCTATACCTATCAGGTGAGCGTCCCAGTAGTGACCTCAGGAAACCCACTCACCATCATCGCGCGTGCAGATGGCTCGGCCGAAAATATCATGCTCAAACTCGATGGCGGCGTTGATCTTAACGGCACTGCTCCCGCTGGCATCACCGACCCTGCCCTCCGCGACAACCCACCCGCGGTGCGTACTGACACTTGGGTAGGCTATGAACAGCCTGAATTCGTCGACCGCCAACACCCAGAGCTCTTTGCAGCAACCATCACCGGAACCCGCGACGTGACCGGATCAATCGGCGCCGAAACTTTCACCACCACCGGCGTGCTAAACCAAGGTTCTGGCACCCGCACAATCACCGCCAACACCGCCACATCTATTTACCACGACCCTACAGCACTGGTCGATGGCGAGGCATTCAGTCAATTCGACGCAGCCACCAACAAGCTTTGGGCAAAGGTCAACTCAGTCGGCGAGGGCTATAAAATGGTTGTCTATTACACCACCGACGCCACCGACTATCCCGAAGGCGCGGGCGGCATCGGTCGTGGCCAAACCAAGGTTACCGAATTAAACTATCAGGCATCGCAAAGCGGAGGCGGCAGCGATTGGTGGGCGAGCGCAACAATGCCCGTCGATTTCGTCGACGGCACAAGCCGCTACAAGATCGGAATTTACAGAAATGGCCCCGACATCCAGTCATCATGGTGGCCCGCCGATGCCGCTTCGGTTGCCTACAAGAAACAAATGCTCACGACCTTTAAGATCGAAAACTGGGATCCGACCGCCGCGCAAGTTCAAGTGCATGCCGATTACAATTCATTGACCACCGGCCTCGACGAAGGGTTCCATATCATCCGAGCAAAGGCCCTACTCAACCGCGACTCATGGCAAGCGCCGCTCTATCAGACATTCACCCAGACATTTTACTACGACGCCCAAACCCCACAGGGTGAGGTCGCGTTTCCAGCAAACGATGGTGAAACAGTCGGCGGATCGTCCTACGAACTCGTTATCCGCACCGACTCAACAGTCGAGGAAGTCTGGTTCAATATCGCTGACAGCGAAGCAGGCAACAACGACTCCGCCACTAGCCAACTCAACGGCAACGGCGACGGCTTTGAGCCATTTACCGACGCCAACCAGAATGGCATGTTGGATATAGGCGAAGACTTCATCGACCTCAACGGCAATAAAATCCACGACGCCACCACGACCGTCGCCTGGGCACAAGCCACCGAAGTGACCGCCACCCCTGCAGTGAACAGCAACTACGAGAAGGAATGGCGACTGCGCTACACCAATATCCCAGCCACTGGCGGCGCAACGATTACCTGCCGCCTACTCGAAGCGTCGTCTTCACGTGACTTCGGACTCGATGCCACCGCTGGGCATTACACCGTGCTCACTCGCACGGTCAACACCGCTGGACCACTCGAACGCATCAATATCGCATGGCCAAAGAGTGACGGCGATAGCATCGACGATAACTACTCGATGAAGGTCTACTTCTCCAAGGCACTGGCTGAGGGAACAACGACCTCAGATCTCATTGAGCGCTTCACATTCCTCGCCAACGGCAGCGCCCAAGACCGCTCAGGATTCACAGTCGACGACGGCGATTACGGTGCTGCAGGTGCCTATCACGAACTTTCTATTCCGCTGCCCAACCTTTACAATGATGTCGATGACTACCTTCACGAACTAACCGTTGAATACCGGTTCCCCGAGCCCGACAACCGCGTGCTCACTGCAGTTCGTCTGGTAACCGCCGACCCAAGCAGCAAGCCATTCGTCAATATTACCCAACCTGCTGAACTCGACTCCGATGGCCAACCCGTCGAGATCGTCCTACCAGACGGCCTCGGCGCTGACTCAATCGTCTACACGGTGCGCGTCAGTACCAGCGCCTCGGTCACTAGCCTAGCGCTCACAGGCTCACCCGCCCTCACACTGCTTGATGAAACCTACACCGACACCAACACCAATGGCAGATTCGACGGCGAGGAACCGTATGTGGATGACACTCCAAACAACGGCCAATACGATCTCGGCGAGACGTTCACCGATACGAATGAAGACACCACTTGGGACGCCAACGAGCAACCGTCCCTCGTCGACACCAACGGCAACGGCATCTGGGACGGCACGGTTATCAAAACCACCGGCAACACGAAGTCTTGGGACTTCCCATGGAGCATCACCGCACCCGGCACCTACCTACTGACTGCGTCAACTGGCGGCGTGGACCCGGTCGAATCAAACCGTAACGCTCGCGTTGTCCTACGTGAAACGGTCGTCACTGATAATGATGAAAACAACGACGATGACGACGATGGACTCATCGACATTGCCGAAACCAATACCAAAGAACTGCCGACCACCAATTCGGAAACCTGGACCAACGGCGATGTTCATATTTATTATGCCTCTGGCCGCACGCTTCCAAGTACACCCGACTCCGACAGCGACGGACTCCCCGATGCACTCGAGGTCGGTTGGCGCACAGCCCTCACCCCTCC
>JBLHTV010000032.1:0-14900 GCA_047627755.1 Lentimonas sp.
CTCGCACCGGAGCCTCTGCGCCGGATCGTGCCGAACACGCCCGCCGCGCGCTCGACTTTTTCAGTCAAGAGCAAGGCAGCGGCCTAATTGAAGTTTCACTGGGCGAATGCGCCAATCGCCTCGCGCGTTTACATTTTGGCGTGCCAGAGGAGAGCGAACTGGGCTTTGCCCACTGGCACGTGCCGTCGGTCGAGGACTTTAGTCCGCTGTGGATTCGTCAGGCGATTGTCGGGGAAATGAAAAAGCTGGCAGGCCGTCGCGCTGCGTTACTACTCGTCACTGGCTTGCGCGATGCAGTGTGCCCCGAAGGCGCTTACTGGACCAAGAAACGGCAACAACAATACGACCGTGTCCGCGGCTGGATTGACGAACTCGCCTGCGCCTGGGCCACCCGCGGCTCACAGCTGCAAGTGGTGGTTTTGTAGGGCCGGTCATCTTTTTATTGAGGATCGGCGAAGCCGTTTCTATCGAAGGCGAGTTAGGCTGGGGTCGTTCCTTCCGTAGCCGTTGGAATATCTGCTGGCGTCGCGTAGTGATTGTGCTTTGATCGGACTCCATGAGCACCCTCTTCGAAAAAATTATCGCCCGCGAAATTCCTGCCAAGATCGAGCACGAAGACGATCAATGCATCGTCATTCACGATATCAATCCGCAGGCACCAACGCACTTTCTGGTGATTCCGAAGCAACTGATCCCGCGCGTGGCTGAAGCGACCGCAGAGACCCAAGCTGTGCTCGGTCATCTGTTACTGACCGCAGTAGCGGTGGCAAAGAAACTCAATCTCGAAGGCGGCTTCCGTATCGTGATCAACAACGGTAAAGACGGTGGTGAGGCTGTCCCACATTTGCACGTGCACGTGCTCGGTGGGCGCCCGATGGCCTGGCCGCCAGGTTGATTGTTGGTGTCTGACTCCAGTTGACAACCGTGCGATGTCGTTTGATTTTCATCTACATGCAAATGGATCGAACCGCATTTAAGCAGCAATTCCGTGCGTCAACACGCCAATGAGGCACCTCGATCGAGATGATTTAGAGCATCTCTAATCAATCCCCCTGCAATACGTGCAGATTGGCCATCGAAATGCCGCTGAGCATGGCGCCGATGATGCCCAGGAAGCCTTGGTCGGTGCCGGCTAGATAGACATTCTCCAAATGGGTGCGGCCGTCCTTGATCTTGTTGGGTGCGCCGTAGATTGCGCCGTTGAGGTGGCCGGTAAACTTGCGCACGGTGAGCGGGGTGAACATGTCGCTGGCGATGCGGGCATCGTCGAGGCTGAGGCCGTTCTTCGGTGCGGGCAAAATACCCAGCGCGACGTTTTGTAATTCTTGATACCAATGCGCTTTTTGAGCGAGGTAGTCGGCGTCGTTGAGCGCGCACCACTTGTCGTGGTTGGCCATCGCGGTGATGCGCAAGAAGCCTTCGTCGAGTTGGCGACCGTCGCCGTATTGATAATTGTTGGGAAAACAAATGACGCCGCTGGTGGGATCGACTAGCTCGTCTTTGGCAGCTGCGTAATGGAAGCGTTCGCGAGTGTTGAAGAAGATGATGGTATCGTCCCAGCCGAAGTCGGTGGGTTGTTGGTCTAGCACGGTGATCGTTTCAGTAAAGCTGAGCTGGCCGATATTGTCGCTGGCAGCGTCGCTTGGTTGGTCATCGCACATGCGGGTGGTTTCGACCACGCCGGCGGTTGAGATGATTTTGTCGGCGGTCAGCACCGCGCCGTTGTCGAGTTCGACCGCGCTAGCTTTGTTGCCACTGGTGTGGATCTGCTTGATGCCGCACTTCATTTTACGAACGCCGCCGAGTGAGCGGTATTTGTCCTGCAAGAGTTTGATGATCACGCGCACGCCGTCCAATGGTCGGGCGAAGCCTTCGAAGAACAGCGAGCGGAACATGATGCAGAATTGCCCGTAGTCCATATCGAGCTCTTCAGCGCTGCCGTAATACATAACCGGGCAGAAGATCATATCTTCGAGCAAGGGGTCGGAGATGTGGCGCTGCACCGCGCCGCGGGCGGAGGTGGGAATCGCGCCAAGATTAAAGGCGTCGAGGGTACGCACTTCCTCTGCCAGGGCACGGAAGCCGTCGATCTGCTTCGGGAAGGCGCGGGCGACTTCAGCTTCGAACAGCGCAAAGTCGTTGCTGAATTCAAGTTCGGCACCTGGAAAGGCGATGCGGGAGCCGTTTTGCTGGCAAAGGTCGAGTGCATCGTAGGGGATGCGCAGCTGGCGCAGTAGCTTGGTGAGTGGCGTGCCCTTGGTGCCTTTCGGCACAAAGTTGGTCATCGCGTGCAGACCGACGTCGTATTTGCGCCCTTCGATGCTGTAGAAGGAGTTGAGCCCGCCGCTGGCGTTGTGTTTCTCTAAGATGATGACGTTCTTACCCGCAAGTGCGAGGCGGATACCCGCTGCCATTCCGGCCATACCTGCGCCGATGATGATGACTTCGAAGTGTTGGTTGTCCATTTGTGAGAGAGCTGAGGCTTGAGGCTTGAGAGCTGAGACTTGCTGGTGAGTGTGATACAGGCATGCCTGCCTGTTGTCTGTGCCACAAGGATGTCGTGCGTTCTAGATACAACGAAACACAGACAAATCGCCTGTGTTAGGTGAAGGTGCGACCGGAGTCGCCTAAATTATGCGTTGAACTTAGGAGTCAAGTAAGCTGCGCAGGTCGCAAGCGATGCGAGCTCTGGGTAGTCCGCTTCGGGTACTTCGATATTGTGCTGCTTGCGCAGCTCCATGACGATGTCGAGGAAGTCCATCGAATCGAGGTCAAGCTGATCGCGTAGGTTGATCTCTGGCGTGATGTTGGAAGTGTCTTCATCAGGTGCAATTTCTGTGATGATATCGACGACGATTTGTTTTACTTGGTCTTCTGTCATTTTAAAAATGGGTAATGGTTATAGCTGATTTGTCGCTTAGTCTTCGAACTTACGCACAATAAGTGCGGAGTTGATTCCGAGCATTCCAAAGGAGTTGTTGAGGATAACTTTCACTGCGTCAACCTTGAGTGGCTCATTTATGACGAGATTGGGTAGTGCGCATTCGGGGTCGAGGTCTTCGATGTTGATGGTCGGGTGTATGATGTTGTCCTTAAAGGAGGGTAGGTTGCCTGCCAGTTCCAGCGCTCCGGCAGCGCCCATCGCATGGCCGATGAAGCTCTTGGTATTGTTAATATAGGTGGTGGGGCAGTCGGCGAATACTTCGCGGATCGCCTTGCACTCTTGAATGTCGCCCATCGGCGTGGAGGTGGCGTGAGTGTTGACGATGTCGACATCTCCAGGCTTCATGCCCGCGACTTTCAATGCGGCGTGCATGCACTCGGCTTGGCGCACGGGATCGGGCAGAACGTAGTCGCCAGCGTCTGAATTAATCCGATAGCCGACGATTTCGGCGATGATGTTGGCGCCGCGGGCTTGTGCATCTTCGAGGCGTTCGAGCACATAGATCGCACCACCTTCGCTGACGACGATGCCGTTACGAGTCTTGTCAAAGGGGCGGCTGGTCTTATTCGGATCAGTTTCGTGCGTGCCGAGTGCGCCTTGGCTCTTGAATCCGGCGAAGATCCCGAACGATTGAATACTCTCACTGACGCCACCAGCGAGGGCGACATCGACTTCGCCGAGGCGAAGCATTTGCAAGGCTTGGATCAGTCCGGCATTTCCCGCTGCGCAAGCGGCACCGATGGTGTAGTGCGGCCCAGTGATCCCCATGTTGATGGTGATCTCGCCCGCAGGATTGTTGGCCACGGTGCGGGGATTGTGATGATGCGTCCAAAAGCGTGTGTCGTAGTCGAACTTGGAGATATTATACACTTCGTTCTCGGTCTCGACATTGCCGTGCTCAGTGGTGCCGATGTAGACGCCGATGCGGCTCTTGTCAAAATTCTCAAAATCTAGGCCACTGCTATTGATGGCTTCGTGTGCAGAATAGACGGCGATACTGCCTGCGCGGGTGCCGACACGCAGTTCTCTGCGGCTCTGGTATTTCTTCGGATCGAAGTTGCACACGCCTGCTGGGACCTTGCCCATATAGCGCATATCAATGATCTGAACACCAGCAACCCCAGCGAGGAGATTGTTACGATATTCCTCGAGAGTGTTGCCGTTTGGCGAGGTCAGGCCGACGCCTGTGATGACTATACGCGACTTGTGCATGAATAAGGGGACATTTTTACCATCTTTCGTAGTGTGACTGTCAACAGTGTAAAAGTCTGAAAGGACAGCAAATCAAGATTCACCTTTATTTGGTTCTATTTTTTCGAGCCAATTGAGGCGCCTAAATATAAAATCTGTTTAAATTTTAAGGAGTGAGTAAAGTTTTGCAATTTGCCCTGAAATCGCTTTGACTTGATTATCTTAATGTCAATTACAGGCTCAGTTTCTAAAGCTTTCGCACATGCGGGAGAGACTCCGGTATCGGAGCGTGACCTGGATTGGTCGGTGGTGCAGCGCGTACAGGCTGGCAATGTCGGCGCCTTCGACCAGTTGGTGCAAAAGTATCGCGAGCATATTTTCTCCGTCATTTATAATATGACGAGTAATCGCGAAGATGCCTCAGATCTGACACAGGAGACTTTCATCAAGGCCTTTCAGGCAATTGCGCGCTTTAAGGGGAAGTCCTCATTCTTTACTTGGATTTACCGTATTGCGATTAATACCACGAATACCTTCCTGAAAAAGCGCAGCCGCCGTCGTTATATTAGTTACGAAAATATCAATGAAGAAGTGACCACTTCGGAAATTTTCGAACGGTTGACGGCGAAAAGCCGCAGTGAAAAAGGCGCGTTGGTTCATGAGTTGCAGGAAAAACTGAACGATTCGTTGCAGAAATTGTCTACTAAGCATCGAGCTGTTGTTGTTTTACATGAAATCGAAGGCCTCAGCCACAGCGAGATCGCGGAAATCACTAAGACCTCTGTTGGCACCGTGCGCTCTCGACTGCACTATGCGAAACAACAACTCCAATCATATTTAAAGGATTATATCAGTTAACCTTAGCAGTTATTAATTACTCATTTATGGCTAAATTACCTCCAGAGCGCCAAGCTGACATCAACTTAGAAGATCTCCTTCGATTGAAGCGATCCGAACGTCCCTCCGATCAATTCTGGAATGAATTCGACCGCGAGTTGCACCAACGTATGTTGCAAACATTGGTCAAGAAGGACCCATGGTATTTGCAGGTGTTACGTGTCTTTTCGGGCCGCATCTTGCAGAGTGCTGCAGTTGTCGCAGCTGCCGTTTTGGTCGCGATGATAGTCGTGCGCCCTGCCTTTCAATCAACAGTATTACCCACTTCTGTTGCAGACGCGCAAGCTCCTGCGGTTGACGTGCTCGGCGCGCCCGTCGAAGTCGCGATGACAGAACTGACGCTTGCCGAGGCGACGAGCTTACCGAATTACGATACGGATGTGATCTCAGCGGAAGCGACATCGAGTGATGTTAATTTCGTCCGTGATTTCGGAATGGAACAGATGCACGTCGCGTCGTACGCCGCCTCTGCGTATTCTACTGATTCGGCACAAGCGCGCGTAGCGTTTGCATCGGCTGGCGTGGCGAGTCTCGTTTATTAGTTTGTCTGCTATGCTCAAACTTGGGTGGATTACTTTTCTTTTAGCTGCTTGCTCGATTCCTTTGTGTGCAGGTCCGGCAAATGCGCTTGCCTTGCAGCAGCGCTTGATTGAGGTCTTTGAGCAGAATAAAGATGCGGTCGTTCGAGTGAAGGCCGCTTACCGTGGACCAGACGAAGGCGGCAAAGCGCAAGTGATACTTCGAGTCGGCACGGGGTTTTTCATTAGCAAAGAGGGCCATGTGCTGGTCAGTGCTAGCCGGGCTGCGGGCGCGAGTCGCGTGTGGGTCGAGCATCAGGGTAAATCCTATGCGACCGAAGCGATCGGCCATGATCGGGTGACCAACGTTTCGGTCTTGCGCGTGTTGGAGCTGCCAGAAGAATTTTCGATTATCACCTTGGATACCAATGTGGCGCAACCGCGGCTGGGCGCGATTGCAATTGCGATTACTTGTCCACTCGATTTTGAACCATCGCCTTCGATGGGGCTTGTGACTGGCATGGATAAAAAACTCGGCAACAAAGTGTTTCCAACGGAGTACATCCGCACCTCGATCTCAGTCAGTGCGGGGCAGGGCGGTTGCCCGGTTTTGGATGTTAATGGCCGCTTTATCGGCATGTCGGTGGCATCGATTGCGGAGCTGGATGCTTCTTACTGTTTACCAGTCGCGGCGTTGGCACGGGTGCGCGACGACCTATTGTTTTCGGGGCATATAATCCACAGTTGGATGGGTTTTGAAGTGGCTGAAGAGTTGGGCTCGGATGCTACCAATCCCGTTTATCTGTCCACCGTGATCGACGGTGCACCAGCGCATCAAGCAGGTTTGTTGAAGGGGGATTATCTTGTTTCGATTGCTGGATATACAATCGATAATGTGTCTGATGTACCAGGCGCAGTGTTTTTTACGCGGGCGAATCAGTTCACCACGATTGAGGTGCTACGCGGAGAAGAGCTGTTGGAATTCTCGGTCAAGACCTTACCGCGACCAGAGATAAGCCCGGTCATTCAAGATGATTCAGCCTCGATTACTGAGCAATCGAACGAGTCTGCGGTTGAGCAGGTGCCAACGGTTGCGCCATAGGAAGTTTCGACTTCAACGGCGCTCGGCCGTGATGACGATGAAGGCCTCCTCTTGGATGGCGGGTCGCTTAGCTGTCACTTTCAGCTGCAGTAATGACCGGTGAGATCGGTGCAGGACTATGCTTTATGCAGAGGCAAAGTCGCGACTTCTAGCGCGATGTGATTGCCGCGCAAATCGACGAACAGTGGCGTATCTTTAGCTGCGGTGGCGATGATTGCGCTACCGATAGGGCAGCCAAGCATCGGCGAGAGCGTGCCGGAGAGCACTTGGCCGACGGCGGTGCCTGTGGCATTTACGACTGGAGTGCCTTCGCGTGCGATTCGCCGGCCTTCGAGTTTGAAGTGAATCACGCGGCGTGGGACGCCGTTCTCCTGCTGCTCTCTCAGTGCATTCTTGCCAATAAAGTCGTCCTTTTGAAGCTTCACAGTCCAGTCGAGGCTCGCCTCCAGTGGAGTGATCGAGTCGCTAAGCTCATGTCCATAAAGTGGGTAGCCGGCTTCGAGACGTAGGCTGTCGCGACAACCAAGGCCACAGAGTTGCACGCCGAAAGGCTCGCCTTTGCTCATGATCTCGCGGGCTAGCGCATCAGCTGCCTTCGGGGAGAGGTAAATTTCGAAGCCGTCTTCGCCAGTGTAGCCAGTGCGGCATACACGTACCTTTTCGCCGGCGAAGGGGAGCAGTACGTGCCAAAATCTCTTAAGACCATCAATTGAATCGAAGCCAATGGCCTTCATGATTGCGGCGGCTTTGGGCCCCTGCAGTGCAAGGAGGGCATAGTCGTCGGAGTGATCCTCGATCTGCACGTCGAGGCTCCAGCGCTCCGATTGTTTGAGAAACCAACCAAAGTCTTTCTCAATATTACCGGCATTCACGCAGACGAGGAAGGTCTCCTCGCCGGTGCGGTAGACGATCAAATCATCAACCACGCCACCATCGCTGGCGCACATCGGCGAGTAAACCGCTTTGCCAACGTGTGCTTGCGCAATCGAATTGACCAGTAATTTGTCAAGAAACAACGCGGCATCGGCACCAGTAACTAGAAACTCGCCCATGTGGCTGACGTCGAACAGGCCTGCCGCGGTGCGCACCGCTTTATGCTCTTCGAGAATGCTGGTATATTGCACGGGCATGTTCCAGCCGCCGAAATTGACAAAGCGCGCGCCTTGCTCGGCATGAAAGTCGTGTAGTGGGATGTGTAGGATTTCGGACATTAAAAGTGTTGGTGATGAGTTGTTTGCGCCGATCGGAAGAGGCGGTGGTATAGAAAATTCGGTAATTCGTGTAAAGAAACTTGCGAAGGGTAAAGAGTCGGGTTGTCTGAACGGGTCATCTCATCCAGTAGCAATGAATGCTTATTTGTGTCCGTTGTTAAGCCTCAGTTTCTTTAAAATGCAAAATACTTCTGTCGATCAGCGCGAACACGCGCGCCACTACATTCCTGCGAGCGATGCCGATATCGGTGCGATGCTCAAAACAGTTGGCAAGGCATCGCTTGACGAGCTATTTAGTCACATTCCGGCAGACGTTAAATTCGAAGATGGCGTCGCGCTGCCCGAGGAGCTCAGCTACGACGCGCTGTATACCCGTCTCGAAGAGATCTCGAAGATGAACCGCATCGGCACCAGCTTTCTTGGCGATGGTGTGTCGGACTTTGTGCCGTCGCCTGTCGTTGGGCCGATCTGTAATATTCGTAATCTGACCACGGCTTACACGCCGTATCAGCCTGAGCTTAGCCAAGGCACACTGATCGCGCACTGGATCTATCAATGCTCAATGGCACGTTTGACCGGTTTTGAAGCAGTCAATGCATCGCTCTACGACCGCTCCACTTCAATTTTCGAGGGCATCTGTGCAGCGATTCGTATGGGCCGAGGCAAATCAGTAGCGATCATCCCTGAGACCTTGTATCCCGGAGACCTTGAAGTGCTTGAGACCTTGGCAGAGGGCACTGAAGTGGAGTTGATCCGCGTGCCAGTTGATGCTGCGACGGGTCTGATCGACCAAGTCGCACTGCTGGCGGGGACTCAAGCGGCGGGCACGCGCCTTGCGGCCATTGTATTTCCGCACGTCAATACTTTCGGCCTGATCGAGTCCGTAGATGCCCTGACTGACTTGGCGGTTGAGCTCAAGGTGAAGAGTATTGCGGTGATTGACCCCATGCTGCTTGGCCCTGGCGGGCTCAAGGCGCCCTCTGAGTTTGGTGCAAATGGCGTCGATATTATTGTCGGCGAGGCGCATCACTTGGCATTGGCGCCGAATTTCGGTGGCCCGGGCCTCGGTTTGTTTGGTGTGCGTTTTTCGGCTAAAGATCGTGCCGGCGTGCGTGCTGCGCCGGGCCGATTCATTGGCAAAGCCAAGGATAGCTCAGGACGCGACTGCCGAGTGGGCGTGCTCTCTACGCGCGAGCAACACATTCGTAAGGATAAGGCCACGTCCAATATTTGCTCCAATCAAGCGTTCGTAGCGACATTAGTCGGCGCGTCGCTTCTCGAACGTGGCGATTCCGGGCTCGAAGCAATTCTAGCTGGGCTACGTGCACGTTTGGCTGAGGCAGTTGAGTGCTTGACGGTATTCGACGGCGTGTCCCTCGCGTTCCCGAACTCTGCATCATTTCATGAGGTCACATTTGAACTGTCTATACCTGTCGCTGATCTACTGGCAAAGGCGCGCGAGAGCGGTATCCTTGCCGGGGCAGACGTTTCCAGCCGCATAGCTGGTGGTCGCCAATTACTGAAGCTGTCGTTCTCCAATCGTGAACAAGCGATTTCCGAGTTGGTTGCAGTGTTTACTGATGTTTTTGGTGCTGCCAGCAGCGCTGAGCCTGCTGCTTTACCGGTAGTGGCGGATCAAGATGCGCGCCAACAAGCCCCGGGTTTGCCTACGTACACTGCCGAGGAGGTGATCGCTTACTACCAGCGCTTAGGTGATCTCAATGTTAGCCCAGACGACGGTTGCTATCCGCTCGGTTCGTGCACGATGAAGTATAATCCGAAGGTCAACGACTGGGCGGCAGGATTGCAGGGCTTCACTGATGTTCATCCGCAAGCCCCAGTGGAAGATGCACAAGGCTGTCTCTACGTACTGCATGAGATTCAGGAGTGGTTTAAAAATATCACTGGCCTAGCGGCGGTGACGACTCAGCCACTTGCTGGTGCACAAGGTGAGTTGGTCGGCCTGAAACTCTTTCAAGCCTACCACCGCGACCGCGATGAAGTGCGTGATGTGATTTTGATTCCGAGCTCTGCGCACGGCACCAACTTTGCCACCGCCACCATGGCTGGCTTCGCGGGCAAGAAGGGCAAGATCGTTTATCTCGACGCTGATATTGAGGGCCGTGTGCTCAACCAGCATTTGGATCGCTGCATCGAAGAATATGGCACCCGTATCGCTGGTGTGATGATCACCAACCCGAATACCAGTGGTATTTTTGAGACTTCCTTCAAACAAATCGCGGAGAAAATTCACGCCATTGGCGGCCTCGTCTACATGGACGGTGCGAATATGAATGCAATCGCTGGTTGGGTCGACCTCGGTGCATTAGGAGTCGATGCAGTGCACAATAATCTGCACAAGACCTGGACTATTCCACATGGCGGTGGTGGCCCCGGTGACGCGATTGTTGCCGTGAGCGAGCGGCTTACGCCGTATTTGCCTGGCTATCAAATCGAGTTTGATGGTTCGCACTATCAACCGGTGCGTGCGCCGAAGTCGATCGGCTCGTTCCACCGACATTGGGGCAATTTCGCGCATAAGATTCGGTGCTACACGTATTTGCTGCGCCTCGGCCGCGAAGGTGTGCGGCGCATGTCGGCGGTGGCGGTCTTGAGTGCGCGTTACCTACAATTTCGACTTGCCGATGATTACGCCTTGTTGCCTGCGGGGGCAGATAGTGAACCGCGCATGCACGAGTTCATCCTCACCTTGAAGGAGGCAGATTTCGGCCTGCTCGACTCGGCTGGTCTGCGTAAGACCGATGCCGCGCCGCGTATCGGTAAGCTGTTTCTTGACTTTGGCTTCCATGCCCCGACGGTCGCGTGGCCGGAGCCATTGGGCCTGATGATTGAGCCGACCGAGAGTTATACCAAGGCCGAACTCGATCGCTTTGTCGAAGCGGTGCAGGCCATCATTAAATTGGCGAAGGAGCATCCCGATGCGCTCAACTCCGCGCCGCACTTTGCGCCGATCGACCGTGTTGAAGAGGTTGAGGCGAATCGCGATGTCTGTCTCTCCGAGTCCCTCGATAGCTTGCCGGTGATCAATCCCGCCCGAATTTCGACCAAGGAGTTGGCAAAGCTCACGGTGCCGGAGATTTATGCCAAGATCGTGGCAGAGTTGTAGGTTTATTTAAAATCCCGAGGCGCGGCGGTGCCTCGGGATTTTTTGTGCCTATTTAGTTGGAGGGAAATGCGCTGTTATTTCCATGCGCAATCATCAGAATTTGCTCAGGATGTAGGTGGCAACGACGGAGGGTTGCCCTTCTGAAATCAGGCGCGTATATACTAAATACTGGTTATATACCAAGCGTAGCGTTTCCTTGGGTAACTTAGCGGGTAAAATAGATTTGTGGCTACTCCCAGCCTTTCGAATTCGAAGCTTTCCCAATGGCGCTCAAACCGTTATTCTACTCAGTATTATGAATGAGATAATGGCACTTTTTGCGGGCGTCGGTCTGGCTGCGGCCTGTGGCTTTCGTGTATTCGTTCCTCTTTTTATCACCAGCCTCGCGGCCAGTGGGAACCTGGAAATATTCGGTGAGGTAGATGTGCAAGCGATGCTGGGTGAGCAGGAGTGGCTCGGTAATCCATGGGTTACCCTCGCCCTCGGCATCGCCACGGCGTTGGAGATCGGCAGCTACTATATCCCTTGGTTAGACAATGCACTCGATACGGTGGCGACGCCTGCTGCAGTGGTTGCTGGTACGTTTATTACCGGAACGATGATGCCGGACATGATGGGTGATGGCTCATTTAAATGGATCGCAGCCACCATCGCAGGCGGCGGCACGGCTGGCTTGATTCAGGGCGCGTCAGTGATTACACGCGGCACATCGACGGCGACGACTGGCGGTATCGGTAACCCGGTGATATCGACCGCCGAGCTAGGCGGCTCGATTTTGACGGCAGGCCTCGCGCTCTTGATGCCAATTTTAGCAGGCCTCTTGGTGTTGATCTTAATGTATTTCGTGATCCGCACGATCGTCCGTTTTTTCAAGAACCGTTCGCAGATGCTGAAAATTGATAGCGCGGCAGGTTAGGCGCTTCGAAACCCCCGTCTGACGACGGAGGCCACATCTGTAGAGTGTAGCCTCGACCGTGAGATCGGGGAGCATTGGATGAGTCGCTAGACCTGCTGCGGATATTCTCCACCTTGAATCAACGCCGCGATACTGGCTTGCACAAAGGGCTTGTCATCAGGATAAGTCACGCCAAACCAAGCGCCGTCGGTCTCGATTACGGCACACTTGGTTTGTTCGGTCTGAATCAGGGTATCAATTATAGTCGGGATGTAGCACTCGGACTTCATTTCCTGTCCGTGTGTTTCTAGGAATTCTATAAACAAGGCCTCCAAGCTCGGGAAGAGTGCCGGGGTAAAGCCCCAGAAATTCATGGAGACGATGGCTTCGGGTGCGATCTCGACCGACTCGCCTGCTAGATTGTCACCGCGCACGATGCCGTCCGCACTGCGGGCGATGGTGCAGTGCTCTTCGACAGTCTGCAGCGCGCCGCCCTCGACGCGGCAGATTCCGCGATTCACGCTGCCGTGTTCGGAGAGTGTGTTCTTTAGCGGGTACCCGACCATGCAGGTGCGCAGTTCAGCTGTGTTGGGGTCGCGCGCGAAATGCTGCGCCAGTTGCTGGTAGGCATCTTGGCCGTAGAAGTCGTCCGCATTGATCACTGCGAAGGGCGCGTCGATCTCGTTGCGCGCGGCGCGCACTGCATGGGCAGTGCCCCAGGGCTTTTCGCGGCCTTCAGGGACGCTGAAGCCGTCTGGTAGATCGGCCAAGTCTTGAAACGCATAGGCCACTTCGATGCGACTCTCGAATTTATCGCCGACTGCGGATTTGAATGCGTCTGCGAAGTCGCGGCGTATGACAAACACCACTTTACCAAAGCCTGCGCGTATGGCGTCGAAGACCGAATAGTCGAGCACGGTTTCGCCGCTCGGCCCCATCGGGTCGAGTTGCTTGAGGCCGCCGTAGCGGCTGCCCATTCCGGCTGCGAGAATCAAAAGTGTCGGTTGCATGGGGGCTGTTTTTAAGCGCTACTGAGCAAAGCGCAAATGCGATTTACCTTCGAGTGCCATCAATTCATCGAGGCTGTGCTAATCAGTCGCCTATATGCTGCTCCTCGATTTCACGATCGCGGCCAAGTGGGATCCGTGTCGGTGCTACATGCCGCGCATCAGCTCAGTATATGTTTCTGCGACTCTGCGTAGTGCTTCGATGCTGGCGATAGTGAGTAGCAATGAGAGGAGGAGCACGATGATGCTCAGGATCGCTTTTCGCTTGGCGTCCCAGCGTGGATTCCACCAGATGAGTGGTAGTGCGAGGGGGCCGACACAGAGGAATGCGATGACGACACTGGACGTGTTAAAATACCATTTACCTCTGGTGGGTGCGTTGGGTGCGTCGGGTGTGTCTGGTGGAAACGCGGGATGGCGCGTGGCACCGTCGAGGAATTCGCCGCAATGCTTACATTTGATGGCGGCATTTTGGATCTCTTCAGCGCAGTAGGGGCAGTTTTTCATGGGGAGTGGTCGTCTAGTATGCAGTCGTAGGGTAGAATACTACATTCGCCTTAGCTACATAAAACAGCATGGAGAGTTCCGAGTGGTTGAAGCCAGCGACCAATCTAATTTGGAGTGTTACTTTTGTCCGAACGTTTCCCTCTTTAAAAAGCAAATAGTCAGGCCGGTCGCTTCGTCGTTCTTCATGATATAAGCGGAGGGTGGCGTGGATTACCTGGTCGTCGATCATGCCTTCAATTTTGGCAAGTTCGCGGCCGCAATTAATTGCAAGCAGGGGAGTTCTTCGTGGGTGTGATCTTTTCGACGAGCCATTGTGGGAGGGCTGCGACTGGAGGGTGAGGGGAGTGGGTAAAGGCCTTGCGGATAGAGCTGGAGCAGATTCGTCTTACGAGCGGTTCAACTTGTGGGAAAGCGCTCATAGTTATAATATAATTGTATGCGGGCCGAAATCAACGCCTGCAGTGTGGACTGAATTCGCTTGGCGTGCTAAGTGTTCTTAATTCTAACTCAAGTTTACCGTCTCAAGTTTCCTCTTTCAAGTCTCAGCTCTCCCGTTTCAAGTCTCTTAAAGTATGTCCTCTGCAAATATCTGGTTCGAAGCGATGCGCCCGAAGACACTGCCTGCGGCGGTGGTGCCGGTCATGCTGGCGTCGAGCTTAGCGTATGCTGATGGCGCGTTTGACTGGCGGGCGGCGGCGATTTGTTTGGCCTTTGCGCTGTTGATTCAGATCGGCACAAATTTCGCCAATGACTATCTGGACGGTATCAAAGGCACCGATACCGAGGCGCGGCTTGGTCCGCGGCGAGCAGTGGCGGTGGGATTGATCGCCCCGCGTACTATGCGGCGAGCGACGATTCTGGTGTTGGCGTTCGGTTTTTGCGTGGGGCTCGGGCTGATTCCATTTGGGGGCTGGTGGCTGCTGGTGGTCGGCGTGGCGAGCGTGGCTTGTGCATGGCTTTATACTGGTGGGCCGTATCCGTTGGCTTATAATGGTCTGGGCGATGTATTCGTGGTGCTATTTTTCGGATTCGTGGCGGTGGGTTGCACGTATTTTGTGCAGACGGGCACCATCTCGCGTGAGGTGGTCTTGCTTGGGCTCGGTTGTGGCTTGCTGGTTAATAACATTCTGGTGGTGAACAATTATCGAGACCTCGACGAGGATCGCGCCGCTCGAAAGCGCACTTTGGTGGTCTTCTTTGGGCGCCGTTTTGCGCAGATCCAGTATTATGTGTCGGCTTTGCTTGCCGGAGCGGTGGTGTTGATTTTTTGCGCAATCGGTTATGGGTCTTTTGTCCTTTTGGCGCTGCTGCCAGTGCTATATGCGGTCTTGCTAGGCCTGCGGTTGTCTATGGCTGAGGGGCCGTTGGATTTTTTGGAAGCATTGAAGGGTTCGGCCAAAGTAGTGGCCGCGTACGGTGTGCTGTTTTCCGGCGGATTGCTGCTCGGGGTCCTTTTGTGAAAGGAGTGAGGGCGACTCGCCCTCATTGGCGGATGAGGAAT
>JBLHTV010000033.1:0-14820 GCA_047627755.1 Lentimonas sp.
GATTAGTGGCAGCGTATTCAACTGCCTTCTTAGAGCTGTTACCGCCATCGAAGGCCAATACGAAACTTTCCATTTTCGTAAATTCGCGCGAGGCGACGAGTACTGGATGCTTACAGCTGCGGACGACGCGCTCGAGGTTGTGCCCAATGTGGCCAGCTGCGAAATCTGCGTGATTGCCCCGCTTACCGATCACGACGAGATCTGCGTCGCACTCGTAGTTGTCGATTGAATCACTGAGGCGGCCGTGCTTTTGATCGGCTTCGATCTCTTGCACACCTGCTGCGTGTAGCTGCGCTGTGGCATCTTGGAGAATCGCTTCACCGTACTTGCGGGCGACTTTAGCGCGTGCCGCTTCGAGTTCAACGATTTCAGCGAGCAGGGCACTCTTCGTTCCTAAGCCAATGCTACCACTGAAGTCTGCTTTGACTGGATCTTCGTGATGTGGATTGAGCATATGCAGCACGTGGACGGAGGCGGACATCTTGGCCGCAGCCCATGCTGTGTGATTATAAACGCTGGTCGCGTAGATGGAACCGTCAGTGCAAGCTAGTATATTGGGCATTTTAAAATAGGTAATAAGTGATGACTAATAAAGAAGGATTTAATATTAATGGCCGCCTGTCTCATCCATTGCGCCGGGCTTGTCGTGGGTGGCAATCTTAAGGACAAGAGTTTTACTGGCTTCATTCATGCCGATAATGTCTACTTCTGTGCCTTCACGGCGAAACTTCAAGACAACTCGATCTAAAGCCCCCACAGCTGAAAGATCCCAGAAGTGCGCGTGTGTCACGTCAATGGTCACACGCTCGAGCACTTCACGGAAATCAAAGGCATCTGTAAAGCTGTCTGCTGAGACAAAAAAGAGCTGTCCCGTGACGTTGTAAGTGCGACCTTTCTTCGAGACATCCAGATCGGAAGAAATCTTGAGTAGGCGTGATACCTTGTAAGCGAAGAAGAGGGCACTGAGCACAACGCCGATACCGACGCCAATCGCCAGATTGTGAGTATAGACCACCGCTAGAACGGTCGCGATCATTACGATACTGGAGGTGAGGTGATTATCGCGAAGCCCTTTGAGTGAAGACCAGTTAAAGGTGCCGAAGGAGACCATCAACATTACAGCGACCAGCGCGGCAATCGGGATTTGATTGACGAGATCGTCCAAGACGAGAATCAGAATCAACAGGACAATGCCGGATGCGGCTGTCGACAAACGTCCACGTCCGCCAGACTTAACATTAATAACGGATTGACCGATCATAGCACAGCCGGCCATGCCGCCGAACATACCTGCGACGAGATTCGAGATGCCTTGCCCCTTACATTCGCGATTTTTGTCACTCTCGGTGTCAGTGAAATCATCTAAGATACCCGCAGTCATCAGTGATTCGAGCAAGCCGACTACCGTCAGCGGGATCGCATAGGGTAGAATAATCATAAAAGTCTCCCAGCTTAAGGGCACATCAGGAAAGAAGAACTCAGGCAACGAACTTGGCAGCTGTCCCATCTCGCCGACCGTTTCTAGACTCTCTAGGCCCATGGTGATCGAAACCGTGGTCAATACGATGATACAAATTAGCGGCGACGGCACAGCTGTGGTCAGGCGTGGTAATCCGTAGATAATGATCAGACCGCCTGCGACCATCGCATACATGATCCAGCCTTGTCCATCGAACTCTTTAACTTGAGTAATGAAGTAGAGAATAGCGAGCGCATTGACAAACCCGGTGACCACTGACTTCGAGACGAATCGCATCAGATCCGCTAACTTAAAGACCCCGCAGAGTATTTGCAGCACCCCCGTAAGTAGCGTGGCGGCGAGTAAATACTGTACCCCATGGTTAGCGACCAATGAACCAATCAACAGCGCCATCGCACCCGTTGCCGCGGAAATCATCCCGGGGCGGCCGCCGACAAATGCGATGGTGATCGCAATACAGAAAGAAGCATACAGTGCAACTTTTGGATCTACGCCAGCAATGATGGCAAATGCGATCGACTCTGGAATGAGTGCGAGGGCGACGACCGTGCCAGCAATCACATCGCGGCGCGGATTCGAGAACCACTCTTGGAAATATTTATTCTTAGTCATGTTCGGCTTGAAAAATAGAAACGCCAACAGGAAGATCTGTTGGCGAATATCGATACATTAAGGCAAAGAGTGCACTGTTGATCAAGTAGAACTTTGATGGCTAAGGAAATTCTGAGAATCCATATGGCATCTCTCAGATTGGATGCGCACAGACGAACATGCCATAAAAGGAAAATTAAAATCGAAAAATATCGCCAAAACGCTACAAGTTCACTTTATGAGCGGTTTCGGTAATTCAGATTCCCGATTCACAATGATTACCGACGCACTCAGAGTTTTTGAAGATCTACCCGTTGAAGCATTTCGACGCGTGGTGGATTCTTCCTACCTACAACAAGGCCTCACATACTTTAAAACGCATGCGGTTAAGAATCTGAACTGGAACCCCGTCTCGCGTGAGTTGGTTGCGACGATTTGGGGCAGCCGTAGTAAGCCCTATCGGGTGGACCTGTGGGTTGAGCAGGAGACCTTAGAGCATCGTTGTGATTGCCCAACTTGGGAGCATCGGGGACAGTGTAAGCATGTTGCTGCTGCCGCTGCCGCGGTCTATGCTGCGACACACATGAAGAGCTTTGAAGGCATCAGCATGCCGGACACGTACATCCAGGAGCTTCGCCGACAGCTCGGTTACGCTTCTCTGGCTGAGCCGGAAGAAGCGAGTTTCGCTCCATTCGCGACTGTCAAAAGCGTCGATAATTCACTTTTATTGACGGTTCAGCCTACGACTGGGAACATTGTATTTAATATACTCGGGCAGCTTCCCGTCGGCTTCCTGACTGCCATTGCTTATATATTAGACGGAGATCCTACAAGGCGAGGGGTGGTGCGATCGTTCACGTTGCAGGATGAATATAAGCTCCCCGAATTGCTGTCTGAGGCAAAGCAGCGCAAAGTCGCAGTGTTGATCGATGTCGGTCAGACTCGTCAGTCGCTAAAAATCGGCGAGGGCACTTTGCAGCCGCAATATGTGCTGAACTTCGAAGACGATGAGTGTGTGGCCAAAATAATCGGCCAATCTGAGACTGGAAAGCGCATTGAGATTGTTGGTGCTCTCGGAAATACTTATTGGGGTGTCGCAGAAGACGGCACCTTGTATGACTTAGGCGATAATTCCGCGATCGAATATTATCACTTGTTCAGCACTCATGAAGACTCGCTCCGAGCTGGAGCCTTGCTGCGATTGTCAATACCTCTGAGCGAATTCAACTCGAAAGCAACCGTCTTGCCTTTTGAGCAAACATGGATCACTGACGGACAAATACGCTTTGAAGGTGAGGGAGAGGTTACACCGCTACTCACTGTCGAGGCAGATGAGGTGAGACTCGCGGTCAACATGCATGCCGGCCCGAACTCTCGGACTGCAGCACTTGCTTTTTCAATTGATGTCCGAGGGCACCGCATCTCACTATTGCCGCTGATTCAGCACATTCTGAAGCCGCTCCTTGAGCAGCGAGGTGATTTCTTTAATGCCAAGTCACGCGTTCGCGTGTTGATGGATACCTTGCGCCAATACGTCGCAGCAGATACGGAAGGTCGCCAGCGTGTGAGGCAGCGTGTTTCGGGTGAGATCCCAGAGTTTTTTGGTGCGTATCAAGAAAGCATCCTATTAAAGATTTTTAACGGCCTCGATAAAGTACTGAGTATTGAAAACGGAGGCTATCAAGTTCTTGGGATTGATTCTGCGACTGCAGAGTGGGTGAGCTACCCAATCCCGATTCAGCGTCTAGCGATGTTGTTGTTCAGCTTTTTCGACCCAGAATCGAGAGACGATATTCGCTTGCTGGAGAAGTGCCTATTCTCTGTCGAAGGCACTGGTGCACGTGAGTCGATGTTGCAGCGCGCTTCATTGCTGGCGCGCACGCTGAATGTGGATTTCAAGTATGAGAATCAGTCAGTAAGCTCCGCACCGGTTAAGGTAGAAATGATCAGCGAGCTAGAGAGCAATCGAGACATTGACTGGTTTGCACTGCACCCATCTATTCAATGTGGCGAGCGATTATTGACGGGGGCTGAGTGGCAGCTATTGGTTAGAGGTGAGCTATTGTTGCGCGATGATGAGGGCAATTGGATCATTCCAGATTTGGGTGTCGATGAAGAGGCGAGCCTGCAATTACTGGCGGAGATGTTTTCTAAAAAAGATCGGCCAAAGTCATCCAAGCGCGCGGATGCGCCTGAAGAGACGATTCATGTCTCTCGCTTGGAGATGCTAGATTGGCTTTCGATGCGTCGGAGCGGGTTGAGAATTACACTGCCGCCAGAGGCAGAAAAATTATTTCAAAGCCTGCGCGATTTCGAGGAGCTCGATATCTTTAAGTTGCCGGTAGGGTTTAATGCCGACTTGCGCGCTTACCAAAACGAAGGCTGTGCTTGGATCGATTTCCTTTATCAGCATCGCTTCGGTGCCTGCCTCGCCGATGACATGGGTCTCGGTAAGACCGTACAAACGATTGGTTTTATTGCGCAACGTTTGCAAAGCGATTTAGCAGAACAGAAAGGTGCCATACTTATCGTCCTGCCACCGAGTCTAGTATTCAATTGGCTAGATGAGTTTGAACGGTTCGCACCAGGCATCGTTGTCCAAGATTGCTTGTCTATAGGGATGATACATGAAGTGGCTCAAACTGCTCAAGTCATACTCACCACGTATGATCGTGTTAGAAGCGAAGTCGCGGCATTCGAAGAGTATCATTTCGACATCGTTGTATTTGATGAAGCCCACTGCTTGAAAAATGTGACGGCTGCGCGCACCAAAGCCGCAGCTCGTCTGCAGCGGCGTTTTACGCTCTGCCTGACCGGCACGCCCGTGGAGAATAATATCAGCGAGTTTTATTCGGTCATGTCGACCGCAGTACCAGGTATTTTTGGCAGCTTGAAGCAGTTTAAGGAATCTTACCGCAGAGATCCTGAGCGGCTATTGGGGCGTGCAAAGCCCTTTATTCTTCGCCGCACGAAGTCTAAGATACTCAAAGAACTACCGCCCAAAGAGGAGCATGAATTGTTCCTTGAAATGACACCGTTACAGAAAGAAATGTATGCGCGGACAGTCGCTGAGGTGCGCGAAGAAGTGGCCGAGGCCTTTGAAGATCGCCCTGATCAGCAGGCGGGTATCGTCGCGCTGGCGGCCATTTTGCGTCTGCGTCAAGTCTGCGTCAGCCCTGAGTTGTTAAACAAACCACAAAAGGAGCTCGCGCCGAAATTTGCCTACATGGCCGAAAAGCTCGAAGAACTGGAGTCTGAAGGACACGCAGCACTGGTCTTTTCGCAGTTTCGTGGGGGCTTGGATGAGATGGAGAAAGTCGCCAAGTTGGCAGGGGTGCGCTATTTGCGGATGGACGGGAAAACGCCGATGGCGAAGCGCAAGAAAATCGTTGAGGAATTCCAGTCAGAGAATGGCCCATCGTTCTTCTTTATCAGTCTGAAAACTGGCGGCGTCGGGCTGAATTTAACGCGTGCTAATTACGTCTTTCATGTCGATCCATGGTGGAATCCGGCAGTGGAAAATCAGGCCAGCGATCGCGCACACCGTATCGGTCAAAAACGTTCCGTTTTTGTGCAACGCCTGATTATGAAGCATACCATTGAGGAGCGCATGCTAGACCTAAAAGCCCGCAAGGCTGAGTTGTTCAGGCAATTAGTCGACGATCCACGAAGTCAGTCCTCGCATGGTGGCCTGACACGCACCGATTTTGAATTTCTGATCAACGGCTGAAGTTAGCTTTGCAAATGCGTAACACTGCTGGGGGATGCCATGCATCGACGGCCGAGCACTGTAAGGGAGAAAGTCTATGCTTGGCCGTCGAAGCTCGGCAAGCAGATCCTCGGGAACTCGGGACTACAATATGAAGCAGGACGAAAGTCTGTCGGGGTGTAGAAGCAATGTCTGTACCACGGCATCTCTAGGCAGTTAGGGCGGTGAGACCGAACAGGCATGAGGGGAATAGAAGAATGCCGCCAACGAAAAGGAGGAAGCATCCCAGTCGTGCGCGTCTGATATAAGACGTGCCAATGGCAAGCTGCCGCGGGCACGCCGATTTTAAACGCTGAGACCGGTGGAATAGTTGTATCGTGAGATGCGCGATGTTGTGCCGTAGCGACTGTGGGCGCTCGGTTACCTTGAGTGTCGGCACGGCAGCGTGGCAGCGCTTGCCAAGGCAGACCGGTGATAGGGTGAAGCTGGGTGTTGTGCTGCGCTACCTTCGGTGGCCGCAAGCTGAGCATCAAACCAAGTTAGGTGCGTTTGGGTGAGGTCGCGTGGACGCGCAAATCTTTGAGCGGTTCAGACATAAAAAATCCCGACTCTTAACGAGTCGGGATATTGAAAGTGTGTCGATTTAAAATCGTTTATGCTGCGACGACTTCTTCGATGTTGATCTTACGATGCAACTTATCGAAAGCTACTTTACCAGCTATCAATGCGAAGAGTGTGTGGTCACGGCCAATTCCGACGCCAGCGCCAGGGTGGTAGCGTGTGCCGCGTTGGCGCAAGATGATGTTACCAGGGATAACAGCTTCGCCACCGAATTTCTTAACGCCGAGGCGCTTTGAATTACTGTCGCGACCGTTACGTGAAGTTCCTTGTCCTTTTTTATGTGACATTTTTTAAGTTCTCCTAAACTTGTTTAATTATCCGTTGATGGATTCAATCTTGATGACGGAAAGATGCTGACGGTGGCCACGGCGCTTTTTATAGCCTTGGCGACGCTTCTTTTTGAAGACGATTACCTTCTTGTCCTTCTTATTCTCGAGGATGATGGCTTTAACGATTGCACCCTCGATAAGAGGAGCTCCGAAACGAGCGTCTGCACCTTCACCGATCATGAGGACTTCATTGATGTCAATCGTGTCACCCGCTTCCGTGTCAGGGAAGGAGTTAACCTTGAGGACATCGCCTTCAGTTACAGTAAATTGGCGACCTTGTGTTTTGATAGTGGCTTTCATTGGGAAAAACGGAAGAGCAAAGCGTTGTTAGGCGTTTAATCAAGGCTTTTCTAGGATATTTTTACGCTATTTTTTTGTGCTGATCGAATGGGAGCTTGCCATGCACGGCGACCTAGTCTCAATTCTGTCTCAATAAGTAATTCATGGAACCTAAAACCCCAGATCAAGACAGCATACGCGAAACTTTTAAGGAGTTTCTTAACAGCAAGGGCCTACGCGTCACGAATCAGCGCTTGGCCATCTTTGATGCTGCCTATGGGGATCCGGATCATTTTACCGCGGAAGATTTGCTCGACCGAGCGCGCGAAATTGACACCACCGTCTCACGCGCCACCGTCTACCGTGCATTACCGATATTGACTGAAAGTAGCCTCATTCGGCAAGTCGATGTCGGACGCGACTACAAGTTTTACATGGCAAATAAGAATGCCACCACTTTTCAAGCGCAGGTTATTTGTCTAGATTGTGATAAAATTTTCGAAATTGATGCGCCTTTTATGGAGTGGTATGGTAAGACCGTGGCCGATAAATTGTCGCTCGAAGTCGAGACGCAACGGCTGCAAGTTTCAGCGCATTGCACTGAATTGAAGGCGGCTGGCATCTGCGAACGCGGGGGCACAAAGCGCTAAATGACTGGTCGTATGATGAATCGCGACAGTTTTGATTTTGAGTTGGGTTTTTTCAAAAACTTACACAAGCGCATGCCTAAGGATGCGCGTGTCGTCGCGATACTAGCGCATCTCTACACGCAGACGGGGCAACTCGATGCGGGGCTTCGCTTGGATCGTAAACTAGCTCGCCTGACACCTGAAGATCCAACCGTGCATTATAATCTGGCCTGTAGCCTCTCACTCAAAGGCCGCATGGCAGATGCGCTCAAGGCGCTACGGACAGCGATCACCTTTGGCTACGACGATTATGTCTGGATGTGTAACGATCCAGATCTCACCGATTTGCACGACTACGGAGCTTTTTTGAAGCTTTGTGATGAATTGGGGATTGGCTGAGGCGATTTTTCTGAGTGAGCTTCCATCACTATGTCGACCGGACTCAATAAAAAGACTTTAAAGGGCTACATCTGGAGTCAACGCCAGCACTTGCGCGGCTACATGTTTTGGCGCGTTATCAGTGTTTTGGCCATTACTCCCTTTCCTGTGCTTTCGCAAAAGATTGTCGATGTGGCGATTCCTGGACGTGATATGGCGGCGGTCTGGCTATATACCTCGATCTGCTTAGCTCTCCTGTGTCTGCATTTTGTTTCTATGCGCCTCGGCGTAGGAAACTTGTCCCGCGAGTCGCAAGAGATCTTTAGCAATCTGCGCGGTTGCATTTTTCATAAGTTGAATTTCATGCATTTCGGGTTTCTGGACTCAATTCAGACGGGCCGCCTATTATCCAAATATGCCTTCGATACCAGTAATATTGAAATGACGGTGATCCAGATCGTGACTGGAATTATACCAGAGCTATTGCGCTCAGTGCTTATCATTGCAGCTCTGGCATGGATCAATATGTGGCTCCTCGTAATCATTATGGTCAGTCTGCCGATTTTTGCCATTGTTCGTATTTATTATTTTAAACCGTTGGAGGACAATAATCAGGCAGTGCGTATTGCGCGCGAGAAAATGACTGGACAGGCAAACGAGTTCATTTCGGCAATCAAACTGGTCCGTGGTTACGGTCAAGAGCCCGAAGCGAAACGGCAGATGGGCGAGTTGAGCGACGAGTATGGCAGTATGCGTCAGTCACAAATACGCCTCAACCAGTCGCTTGGGTATATGTTGTTTACCGTTGTTTCCGCGATTTCACTGTTTGCCCTAGCAGTGTGCGGAGGCTTGGTGATCGAAGATAAGATGTCGATGGGAGCGCTCGTTGCGCTCGTCGGAGCATTGCCAGTGTGCCTCAACCCCGTAAACACCATCACTCAATTCAGTATGCAATATTTGCTAGGAGCTGAGAGTTACCGCAGCATTAAAGAGCTCATGGATTCCGGCTATGTTGAGCAATGGCACGGTTCCCGACTGTTGGAACCGATGCAGGGGGAGGTTGAGTTCAGACAAGTGACTTTTGCGTATGACAAAGAGAAGGAAGCTAGGGCAATTCAGCATTTCTCAACTAAAATCAGGGCAGGGGAGCATGTCGCATTCGTTGGCCCCAGCGGCTCAGGGAAAAGTACTATTGTCAGCCTCATGCTTGGATTTCATGCACCTACCGAGGGTTCAATCCTAATTGATGGAGTGCCACAGAGTGATTTGGCTATTCGTGAATTCCGACAAGATTGCGCCATTGTGATGCAGGATAATCTGCTACTGTCTGGCACGTTGTCGGATAATATTCGTTTTGGTAAACCCGATGCGACCGATAATGAGGTGCGCGAGGCTGCGAGCTATGCCAACGCGCTCGACTTTATCGAGGCGCTAGAAGACGGCTTTGAGACTAAAGTGGGAGAACGCGGAGTGAGCCTCTCTGGTGGACAGCGTCAGCGCATCGCCATTGCTCGAGCGTTACTGCGTGACCCTAAAATCCTCATTCTCGATGAGGCAACCAGTGCCTTGGATTACGAAAGTGAAAAGTCGGTTCAAGGCGCGATTGATTACTTAGCACAAGGGCGAACCACTATCACGATTGCGCACCGCTTAAGCACCATTCGTAGTGCCGATCGCATCATCGTGTTAAAGCAAGGAGAGCTCATTAGCGAAGGCACGTGGGAAGAATTGGAGTCGAAGGAGGGTGCGTTTAAAGATCTACTTGATGCACAATCGTAACAATAAAGTGGATACGACCATCGTCGAAGTCATCGCCATGTCTGGCTTTGATAAGACGCTGGCTTATGCTGTGCCTTCAGTTTGTCAGGCGAACTTGAAGGTCGGATCACTCGTTCGGATTCCGCTGCGCCGTCGTAGCGAGCTGGGAGTCGTCACCCGCTTCGGCACTGATCAAGAAGTGCCGCCAGGTAAACTCAAGATGCTGTTTGAAATCGTGCAACCGTATCCGGTGATGCCGCCAGACTTGATGAAGCTCTTTCGTTGGCTCCAGCAATATTACTCGGCCACACCAGAGGCGATTTTGGAAACTATGATTCCTGCCTGCATTCGCAAAGGGATGCAGGTCAAGACACGGCGCTACATTTCAGCAGCCAAAGCGCCGACTGCCGAGGAGTTGACTGCACTGGAAAAACGCGCCCCAAAGCAGGCTGAGTTACTGCGCTACATACGCCAACAATCCAAGCCGCTCGCACGCGCCGATGTCATCAAGCAAATGCGGCTCAGCGCATCTGCCTGCGATGCCCTCATCACTAAGGGATTTATGCGCGAAACAGATACTGAGGAAGAGCGCATTGCCTACGAAGATGAACTGAGTGACTTCGATACGGTAGCCGAAGTGTCGCGCCCAACACTGACCGACGAACAGGCAAAGTGCGTGGACGCAATTAATGGCGCGATCGATAAAGATGCCTTCAGTGTGCGTCTGTTACATGGCGTGACTGGCTCTGGTAAAACCGAAGTTTATTTGAATGCGATTGAGAAGGTCGTAGCCAGCGGCGGCGGGGTGATTTTCCTGATACCAGAAGTGGCACTCGCACCGCAGACTGTCGGTCGTGTGCGCGGACGGCTCGAAGCACGTGGTGTGCACACCGTGGTCTGGCACAGCCATCTTTCCGAAGGAGAACGCTATGATGCGTGGAAGGCACTCGCCAGCAAAGAGGGGCAAGTCGTAGTCGGCGCACGCTCGGCAGTCTTTGCGCCGGTGCAGAACCTCAAGTTGATAATCGTCGATGAAGAGCACGAGCCATCCTACAAGCAAGAAGAGTCGCCACGCTACAATGGCCGCGATGTCGCTGTTTATCGCGCTTTCTTAAATAAGGCAGTCTGCGTGCTGGGTTCGGCGACGCCCTCACTGGAATCACTCTATAATGTGGAGAAGGGCAAATATGCGGTGGATCACATTTTAAACCGTGTGGACAATCGGAAACTCCCCAAAATTCACGTGGTTGATATGTGCCGCGAAACCTCTCCAGAGAAAGTCGCGTCACCCCTGTCTCGTATGCTGGTGACTAAGTTGATCGATCGCTTCGAGAAGAAAGAACAAAGCATCCTGTTTTTAAATCGTCGTGGTTTCTCAACCAGCATGTTGTGCCCAGATTGTGGATACGTTGCTGGCTGCGATCATTGCAGTATCCCGAAGACCTATCACCGCACCGACAATAAGCTACGCTGTCACTTGTGCGGCGAACAAGAAGTCGCGCCCACATGCTGCCCAGAGTGCAAATCGACGAACATTCGTATGCGGGGGAAGGGGACGCAGAAGATTGAAGACATCGTGCAAAAGATTCTACCAACTGCACGAATTCATCGAATGGATGCCGATTCGATGTCGAAGAAGAATCTCTACCGAAAGATATTAAATGACTTCCGCGTTGGTAAAATCGACATTCTAGTGGGCACTCAAATGATAGCCAAAGGGCTTGATTTCCCGAACGTTACATTGGTTGGGCTCGTCGATGCTGATATGTCGCTACATATCGAGGACTTCCGCGCGGCTGAACGCACTTTCCAATTGGTCGTCCAGGTTTCCGGTCGCTCTGGGCGCGGAGATCGGGCAGGGGAGGTTGTCATCCAAACACATACACCGCACGCACCACCGATTCAGTTTGCCCGCAAGTCCGACTTCGACGGCTTTCAACTCGAAGAGTTGGAGCAACGCCGCGAGTTTAACTACCCGCCATTTCGTCATTTGATTCGGCACCTGTTTCGCGGCCGCAATCCGGACAAGGTTAATTTCTACATCGATCAATGGACCAAGTTAGTCGAGAAAGAGATGGGAGATAAGATCGAGATACGCGGCCCTGCACCCGCACCAATTGAAAAAATTCGTGATGAGTATCGCTTTCAATTGTGGTATTTCGCGCCGAGCGCCAGTGCCATCATTGGCGAACTCGCGGCCTTACGTGAAGGCTTTAAAATGGACAAGGAAGTGATCGACCTAATGGACGTCGATCCGATGAATCTGAGTTAGTGGAGTGAGACAGACAGACAGACAGACAGACAGACAGACATTCCTGTCTGTTCGTTCCCAAATACAACAGGCAGGAAGACCTGTACCACAGGGCATCACAACCTAAGCACGACCATATAACTCCAGCAGATCCTTTAAATACGCTGCACTATTTTTCTGCAATTCATCTAATTGTTCTGGCGTATGGCGCCACTGCCAATTGCCCATTGCTGCGCCAGGTGTATTAAAGCGTGCTTCCGAGCCTAGGCTCATCAAATCTTGTAGTGGCACAATCGCCATGAGCGCACTCGACCTAATTACCGTGCGCACTAGATCCCAGGCAATTTCGTCCCCGGATACGGTTAAATAACGCCGCAGATGATCCTGCGTTTTAGCGCCTTCCTCGCGGTACCACCCAAGCGTCGTATCATTATCATGCGTTCCAGAGTAAGCCACGGTGTTGCGACTGAAGTTGTGCGGCAAATACGCGTTGTCCGCCTCACCATCGAAGGCGAATTGCAACACTGCCATGCCCGGCAGGCCCGTCGCTGCGCGGAGTGCATTCACCTCATCGGTGATCACTCCGAGGTCCTCGGCCACGAGTTTAGCATCGGGGCAGGCGGCTTGAATCGCCGTAAATAGTTCAAGCCCAGGGCACTGTATCCACTCCCCATTACGCGCAGTCGTCTCGTTGGCGGGCACCGACCAGTAAGATTCGAAGCCACGGAAATGATCGAGGCGCACAATATCATAAAATCCTAGATTTGCTTTAATCCGGTCGATCCACCATGCGAATTTCGTATCCTGATGCACTTTCCAGTCGTAGAGTGGGTTGCCCCACAACTGGCCGTCCGCGGAGAAATAGTCAGGTGGTACACCGGCAACAGCCTTGGGCTTGCCGTCCTTTCTCAATTGAAAAAGTTCGCGATTAGCCCACACGTCCGAGCTATCTAGTGCGACAAAGATCGGTGCATCGCCAAGAATACTAACACCTTTACTGCCTGCATAGCTGCGCAGTTTAGCCAATTGACCATAAAATAAGTATTGATAGAAGATGTGTGCCTCGGCGGCTTCAGTGACTTCAATCGGTAGCTGTTGCTTACGTGCTTGATCTACATCGCGATACTCTGCGGGCCAGTCCAACCAACTGTTTCCGCCAAAATGTGACTTGAGTGCCAGGAAGAGGGCAAAGTCTTCGATCCATACAGACTGTGACTTACGAAAGGCTTTGATGCAGCCGTAGCCATCGAAGTGGTTCGCACCAGAGCGTTTGAAGCGACTGTAAGCGTGCCGTAGGATTGGCCAGAATACTCCATAGAGTGCACCATAATCGACATGATCTTTGGGCAAGGCATTCAGGGGTTCTAATTCATCCTCATGCAGTAGACCGTCTTTCACCAGTGGATCCAGATCGATAAAATATGGATTACCCGCAAACGCGGAGAAGCACTGATAGGGTGAATCACCGTAGCCTGTCGGGCCGAGCGGGCAAATCTGCCAAATTTGCAGCCCAGCAGCTGCCATGAAATCGATGTAGCGATGCGCGCCCGCGCCGAGATTGCCGATGCCAGTCTCTGAGGGCAAACAGCTTAGGTGCAACAAAACGCCGGAAGTTCGCTCATCGAGCCAGTTGTATAAAGGTGCAGTCATAGTGTTAGTTGCCGAACAACAAATACATAAGTGCGTGTGTAGCAATACAGTTTAATGGTATCGCGTTCGACGGTTGAATTTAGATTTTACAAAGAGTAAGAATCTAGAAGTTTTAACTACTCGCTCCGTCGCTTTATTATGCCCTTGAGTGCTGCCGACGCATTTTTTCTAAATCAGTCTGATTCCCGCCGAAGCGAAACTCTTGTCGCTTAAATGACCACAAACCTCGCGCCGAGCGACAAAAGTGCGATCAGGGGAGATCTCATAATATGAGGGGTATAGGGTATTTGAAGCGAGAGAGGCTATCCTTAAAAATAACAATTAGACATAATATATATTGTGCGTATTATAGCTGTATGCATTTAAGGCTGAATCTTAGCCGCCGCCAGGCCTGCGACATTGCCGGTCGCAAAGCATCCTTGCATGAGAAATCCGCCTGTGGGTGCTTCCCAGTCGATCATTTCGCCAGCGCAATAGACATTGGGCAGTTTCTTGAGCATCAGGTTTTCATCGAGCTCGCTCCATGCGACACCGCCGCAGGTTGAAATGACTTCTTCGATAGGTCGTGCGCCGCTGAGTGGAATGCGGCACGCCTTGACTGCTTCAGCTAAAGCCTGCGCAGAGTCCATGTCGCCATACAATTGCTGGATGATCGCACAGGCACCCTTGCTAAGTTTCCAGCGCAGCTGCGCTTCGTGGTAGAAATTGCGCCGTGCGGACTCCATTTTCTGCACTAAGCGCTCAATCGTGAACGTTGGTTTGAAATCGATCACGACCTCTGGTGCGTCCATGCTTCGTAAGGTGCGGCCGAGCGCGTAGATCGGCGCGCCTTCTAAGCCATAGCGTGTGACTATCAATTCGCCTACCTCAAGTTCGTCGCCGACCCGGATGTGAATGTTGTGTAACGGACAGGCCTCTGCTTTTTCGCGTGTTTCGTCGGTCCAATCACACTCCCATCCGCAATTAGATGGTTTGAGCGTTTCGACTGCGATATCGTGCTGTTCGAGGATCGCCACCCATTGGCCATTGGAACCAGTCTTTGGCCAAGATGCCCCGCCCATGGCTAAAATGACGGCATCGAAATCTTGATTAAAGACGCCCTCTTTGCACTCTATTTCCAATTCAATTTGCTCACCCTGTTGACG
>JBLHTV010000034.1:0-13341 GCA_047627755.1 Lentimonas sp.
TTTTTTATTCTTAAACCCTATGGTGACATGTCGTTTATGCCTTCTACTTCTTACGTTGTTCTGTCTGCCGCAGGATGGCTTACTTGCGCAAAATGTAGCGCCAACGACTGTTGAGCCATTGACTGTGGAGCCATTGACTGTGGAGCCAACAACTGTGGAGCCTACGTCTATGGCGCCAATTGATGCCTATGTGATTCCGATTACTGGGGCGATTGGCACGCCTAATTTGTATATTCTCCGGCGTGGCTTGAAGGAGGCGATTGTAAACGACGTCGGCATCGTAATCCTTGATATGGATACTCCTGGCGGACGGGTGGACATCACTCTGGAAATGATGGAGATGCTGGATCGTTTCGACGGCATCACCGCCACCTATGTGAATGATGATGCGATTTCGGCTGGTTCGTTTATCGCGGCGGCCACGCAAGAGATCTACTTCTCGCCGCGTGGTAAGATGGGCGCTTCGGCGGTGATTCAAGGTACGGGCGAAGATGTCGCCGAGACTGCGAAACAAAAGATTGAGAGTTATCTGCGGGCAAACATTCGTGTGATGACAGAGGACTATCCCTATCGCTCCGACGTGGTGCGCGCCATGCTGGATGCCGACTTTGAGCTGAAAATAGGTGATGAAGTGATCAAGCCCGTGGGCGAGTTGCTGACGTTGACCGCAAGGGAAGCGGTCAAAGAATACGGCGATCCGCCACATAAGCTGTTGGGTGAGGGGATTTACGAATCAATCGAAGACCTGCTCGATGCGCGCTTCGGTGAGGGGAACTACGCGATACGCGACTTTGAGGTCAGCTACTCCGAGGAAATCGCAAAGTGGATGAATACGATTGCCCCGCTGCTCATGGGCTTGGGCGCATTATTGCTTTTTATCGAGTTTAAGACACCAGGCTTCGGAGTCTTCGGAATCGGTGGATTGACGTTTTTGGGCATCTTCTTTGCCAGTCACTATGTTGCGGGTTTGGCGGGCAATGAACCAGTGTTTTTCTTTCTCGTGGGTGTTTTACTCCTTTTAGTGGAGTTGTTCTTGTTCCCGGGGACGGTGGTGTTTGCACTGTCTGGATTAGCGTTGATGGTTGGCTCACTGCTGTGGACGATGGTCGACTATTGGCCGGTTCCCACCGAGGGTGAGGGGCTTGGCTTGACGGCCGAGATGTTTGCCGAGCCGCTGGTGAGTTTGATTTTTGGGATATCGATCGCCCTGGGCAGCATCCTTCTGGCAGGCCGTTTTTTCAAGGACTCTTGGATGGAACGCAACCTGGTTCTGGAAACCGCAGCGGGCGGTGATGGTCGGACCATTCGTGACGAGCGCGAATCGAAGCTGCCACAGGCAGGCCGCAAAGGCGTGGCGCTTACGACGTTGCATCCTGGCGGGCGTGTTGAGATTGACGGGCAGCGCTATGAGGCGCATTGTTCAGTAGGTATGATTGAATGTGGTGCAAGCGTGCGAGTGGTCGGCAGCAGTGATTTCGATCTAATTGTAGAGGAGATTTCGTCATGAGTATGATCCTAGGTTTTATAGTGGCGGCACTGGTATTGGTCTTTTTTGAGATCATTTTACCTGGCGGCGTGTTGGGCGTGTTGGCTGCACTCTGTGTCTGTGTGGCAACATGGTTCGGCTTCGAGCTCTACGGGGCGATGGGCGCTTTAGTCGTATTTTTCGGTGCCTTGGTCGCAATTGGGCTGTTTGCTTTTGTCGAATTTAAGCTGTTGGCGAAGACATCGTACGGGGATCAGTTATTCCTCAAGGCCGCAATCGACGGCCATACGCGCGAGGCCGTGGCGGAAGACTCCATCGTCGGGAGGGAAGGAATTACGCTCACTCGCTTAAATCCGTCAGGAAAGGTTGCGATCGGTGAGAAGAGCTACGAAGCTTATTCCCAAGACGGGTATATCGAGCGTGATCGAGCCATTGCCGTCGTGGCTCAAGACAATTTTAAACTAATCATCAAGAAACTATGAATACACAAATCCTTTCCTTTCCCCTTCCCCTCGCGCTTGCCGGTTGGCAACTCGGCGTTGCTGCGATCCTCGGACTGATAGTCCTAGCTTTTGTTATTGTGATCGCGACTTTCTTCATGACTTGGCTGCGTGCCACGCTTTCGGGCGCGGCCGTCGGGTTTCCCACACTGATCGCCATGCGTCTGCGTGGCGTGCCTGCTTCATTGATTGTGAATGCACGTATCACCGCGGTCAAAGCTGGGATCGAAATCAGTGCGAACGATCTCGAAGCGCATTACCTTGCCGAAGGTAATGTGATCCAAACCGTGCAGGCGATCATTGCGGCGGATAAGGCGAACATCAGCCTTAACTGGCAGCGTGCCTGTGCGATCGACCTCGCGACCAAGGGCACCGGCAAGTCCGTGCTCGAAGCGGTGCGCACTTCCATCAATCCCAAGGTCATCGAATGCCCCGCCGCCGGCAGTGGTCGCACGACGATCGACGGCGTCGCTAAAGACGGTATTCAAGTGAAGGCTCGGGCCCGTGTGACGGTGCGTTCGAATCTAGATAACTACGTCGGTAGTGCGCTCGAAGAGACCATTATCGCTCGTGTGGGTGAAGGTATTGTCACGACGATCGGTTCCGCCGCTTCCTATAAGGTGGTGCTTGAATCGCCCGATATGATTTCCAAGACGGTTCTTTCTCGCGGTCTCGATGTCGGCACTGCATTTGAAATTCTTTCGATCGATATCGCCGACGTTGATGTGGGTGAAAATATCGGCGCTAAGCTACAAGAGTCTCAAGCGGAAGCCGATAAGAACGTCGCTCAAGCGAAGGCGGAAATGCGTCGTGCGGCTGCGGTGGCATTGGAGCAGGAAATGAAGGCCAAGGTCGAAGAGATGCGGGCGAAGGTCGTCGAAGCAGAGGCAGAGGTGCCGCTTGCACTGGCCGACGCATTCCGCTCTGGTAACCTTGGTGTCATGGATTACTACAAGATAAATAACATTAAGGCCGACACTGACATGCGTGATTCGATCTCCAAAGGGGACGAAGACAAATAGAGTATTTGAATGAGTGAGGCGGTCGTTGTGGCCGCCTCACTTCTCTTATATCCACAGATTATATGGAAAGCTTAGAAGAGATTTTAAAAGTCGTCGGTGGTCTCATTGTTGGGGCAATCTACCTCTTTGGGAATCAGATCTTTAAGAGTAAGGATGAGGATAAGCCCGAGCAGCCGACACAGCCGCGTGAATCTGCTAGCAGTGACGATGATGCCGCACGTCAGCGTCAGATCCAGGAAGCGATTCGTCGCAAGATCATGCAGCGGCGACAAGCGACGGCCACTGCGACATCTTCACCAGAGCCCGCTTCGGCGCATCGTGAGCGACAGAAACAGGTCGTCGAGCAGCACAAGGAAACGCATCAGCGCGCACCGCATGTGGAGCGGACTCCTGAAGCGTCCGAAGTGGATGATCGTTTTTCTTGGGATACGTCGGACAATGTGTATGACGAGCAGATGCAGGCTCGCTTGGAACAGATCCAAGCGACCAAGCGTCGTGCTGAAGCACTCAGGCATCAGGCGGGTCGGTCGACGACAAAAGTTAAGCAGGCTCGCTCGACTGGTGGAGGCTTCCCAGCAGGTTCAGTTCGATCAGTCTTACGCGATCCCGCGGTAGCTCGCACTGCCTTTGTGTATGGCGAGGTCTTGGGTAAGCCTGTTGGGCTACGGCCGTCTGGTACGGGAGTCGACTAAAGGAATTTCTTCCTGACATAAAGCCACGCACTACTAGCAGGAGGATTTGTAGAGAGCGGGTGTATCTCGCTATTTTATTGTGAGCGTATCACGCGAGAGGCTAATCAGCGTAATCGTAACTCTTTGATTTTCGTAGCCATGGCGCTCTGTCACCGTGTTTTATCTGCGCTTCAGCCAGCGGAGTCTGAGCTTGTTTCATGCCCTTTGACTGCTCAGGTCTGAGTAGCAGAGGTGTTCGGTATGGCGCTCAACGGGTGCGAGTAACCTCGCACGCCACTGTTTACGTAGTTCAAGGGCGCTTCTTAAGGGATCGAAATCTTTGCAGTACCTTCGCCCTCGGGACGTAGCTTCTCGCCGGCCGGATTAACGATTACTAGATTCTCACCTGCGGTGAATAAAATGTCGACAGGACCACTCTTTGTAAGGGTGATTGTTTCGCCACTACTGAGTGTTTTGCGGAAGAGCTCTTGGTTGTCGTTACGCTGCTTGACGAGTACGTAAACATTACCACTGGCAATCAGAGTGATCTCAGTCGACTCAATTGTTTCGATGATCGCCGCAGGATCGCGTAGCTCTGGAGTTTCAATCACGGAATCGTCGGCACTGCCAAAAATCGCTTTAATTAGACCGAAGATGACCACGACCAGCGCGAGCGTGCCGACGGCAATTAGGCCTGCTTTAATGTAAAAAATCTTATCACTCTCGTCTTCTAAGTTCGTCTCGTCTTCATCTGTATCGTTAGCGGGAGCATTCGCTGAAATCCTGCCGTAGGAGGGTTCCTCGTGTTGATTATCCTCTCCATCTGTAGATGTCCCTTTGACATCCATACTGCCGAACAGTTCGGCTCCTTTGGCATTACTACCGGATTTACTCAGTAAATGTGCGCTGTAGTTCGTGAGAATATTTTCGGGGTCTAGCTTGAGATAGCGTGCGTAGTTTTTGAGGAATCCGCGCTTGTAGACCTCTGGAAGATCGAAATTGAACTTGTTCTGTTCGATATTCCCCAAAAAATCGCTGCGGATTTTAGTGGCCTCGGCTGCCTCACGAAGAGAAATTCCCTTGCGTTTGCGTGCTTCTTCAAATCGTTCGCCAATACTTTGCATTAAGGGTTATTATGTGAGGGTCTTGTTTTATATCGCAAGCACGGAATCGTGCGAAATCCACGGCCCTTTATCTGCTTGTGTTACGACAACACAAACCGCAGATCACCCCATTCGCCGTCCTGGCGTGAATCGACGGTGATCGTGTCTTCGGGGCGTAGCTCGGCGAATTTGGCTTCGTAGTGGGCGCGCACGAGGTCGAGCTCTTTGACTAGAATGCCGCTGAGTGCGAGGGTGCCACCGGATTTGACGCCGTGTACGACGGGATTGCAGTGTGGAATCAGCACGTCGGTCTGGATGTTGGCCAAGAGTAAATCGGCTTGGCGGCCGTTGAGACCTTTCTCCAAATCGGCTACTTCAAATTCAAGTTTGGTAATGTGTGGGTTTTCCGCGGAGTTGCTGTGGCACACCACGATTGCCTCGGGATCGAAATCGAAGCCGAGGATCTTTTTAAAGCCGAGTGTGGACGCGGAGAGCGCCAGCACGCCGGAACCGCAGCCTGCATCGATAACTTCGAGGCTGTCGAGTTTGTTTGCATTGGTATCGCGATAGTCTTGGAGGCGACGTGCGCACAGGCGTGTCGTCTCATGGGCACCGGTCCCGAAAGCCATGCCAGCATCTAGATAGACGACCGCGGCGTCGGCGGGTGTTTCGAGGTTGTCACGCTCCCAGAGTGGAATCCAGTGAAGCTGCCGATCGCTCCATGGCTTGACGAATTCTTTATACGCGTTTTGCCAATCGGCATCTTCGATGATGGTTTCGGTAAAGGTCTCTGGCAATTTAGGGAACTCGATACGCAGCTCAGCGAGAGCCGCGTGTGCGATCTCTGCGTCGGTGAAAATACCGAACACCTCGTAGGGATCGTTGACCTCTTTTTGCATGATACCCCAGTGGGCAGATTCGATTTCGTAGAAGTAGCCGTCAAGAAGGTCAGCCATTTCGTCGGGAATAAGGGCGCGGAGTTCGAATTGTGTGCTCATGGAAATGTGTGTTGAAAAGACCTGCTGATGATGGCTTCGCTCAGAAATCGCAAGCTTTTGGATAAATTAGCGAGTGTTTTTGACAGTTGTTCGCGTTTCTGTAGGTTTAGCACTTCGCGTCAGACCCAACCAACGATATTTATTATGATCAAAGCTTACGCCGCTACCACTCCGGGAGGAAAACTCGAATCTTTTGAATACGATCCTGGTTCGCTTGCTGGGGGCGAGGTCGAAATTAACGTCGAGCATTGCGGCATTTGCCATAGTGACTTGAGCATGCTCAATAATGATTGGGGTATGACGCAGTATCCCTTCGTGCCAGGCCATGAGGTGGTCGGCACCATCGGCGCAATCGGTGCGGACGTGACGCATCTCAAGGTCGGGCAGCGCGTCGGGCTTGGCTGGCACTCGGACTATTGCTGCACGTGTGGCTCCTGTCTCGAGGGCGACCACAATCTTTGTCTGACGGCAAATGGCACGATTATTGGGCGCCATGGTGGCTTTGCCGAGCAGGTGCGTGCCAGCGCGATCAGTGTGGTGGCACTACCGGATGGGCTCGATCCTGCGAAAGCGGGGCCGCTGTTCTGCGGGGGCATCACGGTATTCAACCCGTTGATACAGTTTGATATTAAGCCGACCTCCAAAGTCGCGGTCATTGGCATTGGCGGACTCGGGCACATGGCGCTGGGTTTTCTCAATGCATGGGGCTGCGAGGTGACAGCTTTTACTTCCAGTGATTCTAAGCGAGAAGAGGCGTTGCAGATGGGCGCGCATCACACCTTGAACTCACGAAATGCCGACGAATTGACTGCGGCTGCCGGTAGCTTCGACCTGATCTTATCGACTGTGAATGTGAAGCTCGATTGGAATAGTTATCTGGGCACTTTGAAGCCCAAAGGGCGTCTGCACTTTTTAGGGGCGACCTTGGAGCCGCTCGATATCGGAGCCATGTCTTTGATCACGGGGCAGCTTAATGTCTCGGGCTCACCGGTTGGTAGCCCCGCGGCGATTGCCAAGATGCTGGACTTCGCCGCATTACACCAGTTGGACCCAGTGACGGAGCATTTCCGCTTTGATCAAGTGAATGAGGCGATCGAGCACCTCGAAAGCGGTAAAGCACGCTATCGCATCGTGCTCAGTCGGTAAGTGGGGGGGGGAGGCTATTGTGGGGGTGCCGCTCGTTTTAAAATTGAACTGACTGGCTGGTAGATCTGTTTCGGTTATTTCGATCGGTGCGGCAGGATGTGCAAAGATGATTCCGCACCGGCCTTTTAATTGCTTTGATAGAAGATCTTGATGTTTCGAGAACGGGATGTGCCAGTCATGCTGGGCACCCACGTATTCCAACCAGACTTTGCCTCCAGGTGCATCGCGGATGTGAGGTGCGTAAGCCAAGCGTGCGGCTATGCCGACAGAGCGGAGTGCGGCACAAGCCAGAGTGCTCAAATCCACGTCATCTCCATATTGACCCCGAAGGCTGGCAAGTGGCTCGAAATCGCTGCGCATGACTGACGCTGCGGGTAATCCACGATTGAGTGTTACGTGTTGTTGTCCGAACTAACTAAGGTTTTAGTAAGCGAGACAAGTGATCAGTCTCCGTTGACGATTATAGCGACTTGATCTTACCTTTGCTCAGGCGGGCGACGACGTCAGGGAGCAGCTGGTGCTCCACGATGTGGACCTTCTTTTCGAGCAGCTGAAGTGTATCCTTCTCATCGATACGAATCTCTTTTTGATCGATGATCGGGCCAGCATCGAGCGCGGGTGTGACCCAGTGCACGGTGCAGCCAGTGATTTTGACGCCGTGGTCGAAGGCCTGAGCAATGCCGTTCATACCAGGAAAGCTCGGTAGGAGGCTGGGGTGCAGGTTAATCACGTTGCCATCAAAAGCTTCGATGAAGCGCCGCTCGATGATCCGCATGAACCCCGCCAGCACGATAAGCTTTGGCGAAAATGATGCGATGCGTTCGATGTAGGCTTGCTCAGCTTCTTCGCTCAGGCGCGCGCCTGAGCGTTTCGGGTCGATGTAAATCGCGGGGACCTGATATTTTTGCCCGAGGGCAAGAATGTCGGCATCTTCGTGGTCACAGATGATCGCCGCGATTTTGGCCGCGCCGAGTTGCTTGTTGGCTTCTGCCTTTAACAGCGCCTGAGCGTTGGAGCCGCGGCCGGAGCCGAGAATTACGATTGGATAAGCCATGTAGTTAAAGTTGTTTGGTTTTCGGTTTAAATTAGTGATCAACTGAAAACTAAAGAACCGATAACCGGTAAACCTGTTTTAGTGGCCTAGCGGAAGAATTGCTTCGCTTTTTCGACGAAGGATTCGCTCATCGGGTTCGCGGGATCGCCACAGGCGTCGGCGTACTCCTCGAGCTTCTCCTTCTGGTCTGCAGAGAGCTTAGTGGGCACTTCCACTTGCATGCGGATCAGTAGATCGCCTTTGCCATTACCACGCAGGTGCGGAATGCCTTGGCCGCGCAGGCGGAAGGTCGTGCCAGTCTGCGTGCCAGCTGGAATTTTGAGTGAGCCCTTGCCGAACAGGGTCGGCACGTTGATCGAACCACCGAGTGCGGCGAGGGTGAACTTGATTGGCACTTCGCAGAAGAGGTCATGATCGTGGCGCTCGAAGAGCTCATGTTCTTTGACGTGCACGATGATGTAGAGGTCGCCCGCTTGGCCGCCCATTTGACCTGCTTCGCCCTTACCCGCAGAGCGAAGTTTCGAACCAGTGGCGACGCCACCAGGAATACGAACCTTGACGGTGCTGGTATCCATCTCACGGCCTTCGCCACGACAGCTGGTGCAGGGCTTCTCGATCGTTTGCCCAGCGCCTTGGCAGCTCGGGCACACTTGACGAAAACTAATAAATCCGCGGTTGGACGATACTTGCCCAGCGCCACCACAAGTCGAGCAGGTCACTTTTCTCGAGCCGGGCTCGGCGCCTTCGCCGTGACATTTATTACATTCAATCGGGCGTCGATAGCGGATATCTTTCTCGCAGCCTTTGACGGCTTCTTCGAGTGTGATCTCTAGATCGTAGCGCAAATCGGAGCCGTGCGCACCGCCGCCAGCGGACTGCCCGCTGCCACCGCCACCGAAGAATTCATCGAAGATTCCGCCACCACCACCGCCGCCGCCGCGACCACCGAAGGCTTCGCGGAACATATCGAACGGATCATGGCCACCACCGCCACCACCGCCGCCCATGCCACCTTGAAAGGCGGCGTGACCGTAACGATCGTAGGCTGCACGTTTATCGGGGTCCTTGAGATTGTCGTAAGCAGAGGAAATTTCCTTAAACTTCGCTTCTGCAGCGGCATCCCCTGGGTTTTTATCTGGATGATATTTGACTGCCAGCTTGCGGTAGGCCTTCTTAAGTTCATCGCCAGACGCATCGCGTGCGACGCTGAGGGTTTCGTATAAATCTGCTTGTGCCATGTTGGTCTAGAGGGTGTTATGCTTTTTCAGGGCCGCTGGAAACGATCACGCTCGCGGCGCGAATTAGTCGATCATTTAGGCGATAACCGGCACGGACTGTTTGAATGACGATGTCTTCCTCAACTTCACTCGATGACTGATGTGAAATACATTCGTGGAAATTCGGGTCGAAGGTTTCCCCGTCTGGGATTAGCTCTTCGAGGCCTTGCTCGCTGAGGGCGCGCTTAAGCTGATCATCGACCATCTTGAAGCCGAAGGTAACGTCCTTCGCCTCGGGATGATTTTCGGCAGCCTGCAGGCCGAGCTTCATATTATCGAGTACTGGCAGGAGTGATTCTACCACGCTGGCCGCGGCGCTGCGAATAATGTCCTGCTTTTCGCGGCCGATACGCTTGCGGTAGTTTTCCATATCCGCGACTGAGCGTAACCACCGAGATTTCATCTCCGCTGCTTCGGCTTCGGCTGTTTCAACAGGCGTCGCTTCGACTAAAGGTGTTTCAATAGGCGTCGCTTCGACTACAGGTGTTTTAACAGGCGTCGCTTCGACTACAGGTGTTTCAGCTGGTGCAGCAGTTTCTTCGACAATTTCAGCCGCTACGGCTTCAGTTGTTTCTTTAGATTCGTCGGATGTGTCTGTATTGTTGTCGGTCATTTTCAAAAAGTGTTGGTTGTGGCAGACCGCTAAAAGGCAGGTCTAATTCAAGATCGAGCGCGGCAGTGTGTTGATTCCTTTGCAGAGATCAAGGACGCAGTTTTCAGGCAAAAAGAGCGGGCTTTTTCTAGCGATTAAAACTGATCAGTAATCAGCAGCGTGGCAGCTGTCTCGGCGACGAGCTTTGTGCCGGTGATGTAAGGCTGCAGGGTGTTGCTGCCGCCCGTGAGTGTCTGGCCGGAAGTCTGGTCTTTGACAGTGCCGGTGACGATGTGAATCAAGCGGGCTTGTTCGCCCGCGGGTAGTTCGATGGCGGGATCGCCAGGCTGTAATTCCAGCTTTCGAATGCGAAACTCGCTGCAATCCGCCAACACTTGTTCGCCCGGAATGATGGTCAACGGGACTGGCTCAAAGTCGTTGAAGTCGATCGATTTGAGGGACTCCTCGATGTGCAGCTGGCGTGGTGCGCCGTCCAGACCGACGCGTCCCCAGTCGTAAACGCGGTAGGTGGTGTCGGAGTTTTGCTGGATCTCAAGGATCAGGTTGCCCGCGTCGATGGCGTGCATGCGTCCGCTTTCGACTAGAATCGAGTCGCCAGCCTTCACGGGGAAGCGGTGCACGCAGTCTTCGGCCTGATTGTTGGCGAGGGCAGTCTCAAATTGTGCACGTGTGACGCCTTTCTTCAGACCGACAATGAGGGAGGCATCGGCATTGGCATCGGCGACATACCAGTTTTCGGTTTTTGGCTCGCCACCGAGCGAGGGTGCGATCGCGGCGGGCGGGTGCACCTGCAGGCTGAGGCGATCTTGGCAATCAAGCCATTTGACGAGGATCGGGAAAGGCTTGGCCGGATCGCTGCCAGGGCCGAGGATGTCAGCCGCGGAACTCTCAAGCAGTTCGCGGATCGTTTGGCCGGCGAGTGTGCCGGAGGCGACGACGGATTGCTCGTCTGGGCGATCGACGATGTCCCAACTTTCGCCGATGACTTGTCCATCGGGGAGCGTGCGGCCGAGTTTTGCTTCGAGGCCTCGACCGCCCCAAACGCGTTCCTTGTATAAAGGTGTAAATTCTAGGAGTTGCATTTTGTTCTTCTATGCAGGAGTTTGTCTAAATTGCGATACCCAATCGAATTCTTTTTTGATTTAAAGCAACGTATTTGAAAACATATTCCATGGCCACAAAACCGAAAAAAAAAGTCGCGCGAAAGAAAGTCGTTTCGCAACCGCGTAAAATTGGATCGCGGCCAGTTTGGGCACTATTGTTTTTTACATTAGCAGCATTGGTGTTTGTCGCGGTGTTTGATTACAACTCAGGCCAATATCATGCGGATCCGCCGACCGACATCAATTTGGTGGGTCAATTCGGTAGCTTTCTGGGTTTTCATGGGTTCCATTATTTCGGTGTTTCGATTTGGTTGTTACCGCTCTATCTGCTTTGGATGGGCGTGCGTTTCTTGATTCAACAAGATCCGCGTAAGCGCTTAATCACAGGCTTGGTTGCTATGAGCTCGTTGATTTGTGCGTCTGGTCTGGCGGCAATGATGGGGGATATGGGGCAAGCTCAAGGCGGTGTATTTGAAAATCAGTTATCCAATGGTTTTGGCGGTGTCATCGGAGAGCTGATTTCGCCGGTAATTTTGGAACCATTCATTGGCCCCTTTGGCAGTTTTTTGATCCTGTTGATGGGGTTCGTGGTCGGCTCGGTGATTGTATTTACTGATAACCTCGGCCGTTTTCTTGATTATATGCAAAACGCTTATAACGGCTTCTTTGCCGAGCGAGCCGCGTCGAAGGAAGAGCGTAAAGCCTTGCGGGCCGAGCGCGGCGAGGCCAAGCGCCTCGCAAAAGAAGAGGTGGCGGCTGCCAAGGCACAATACAAGGCGGACCGCGCCGCGGTCAAAGCCGGCAAAAAATCTCAACCAGCACTTACTGAGGACGAAGAGGACGTTGCGGATGACGATGCCCGTCGCCCGTCATTGCTGCCCGCTTCGATCACTTCACCTGCTGGCTTGAAGCGCGTAGTGGCCAACAAGACATCGCCGGCCAAACCGCTCAAGCCATTGCTGGAAGAGCCCGAGTCGCCGATCGAACCGATTGAGCCACCGAAGCCGAAGTTTGACCCCTCGATGATCAAGGTGGTTGCAGAAGAGAGGACTGAAAAAGCCGTCGTGAGTATACCAGAGCGTCGCGGCGACTATGTTTTTCCACCGCTCAGTTTATTGGCAGAGCCACAAGTTGCGGGCGCTATTAGCGAAGAAGACCATGCGGGCACGATGCAAGCGCTGGTGCGTACGCTCGACGAGTTCGGCGTTAAAGTTATTCCTGGTGAGATTCACACCGGGCCAGTGATTACCCGCTACGAGGTGAAGCCCGCGCCCGGCGTTCGCGTCGAAAAGATCGTCAATCTAGACAAAAATATCGCGCTCGGCCTGCAGGCCATGTCGGTGCGTATTTTAGCGCCAGTTCCTGGCAAAGGCACGGTCGGGATCGAGGTCCCCAATAAGGTACCCGAGGCGGTCTGCATGCGCGACATCATCGAGTCCAGAGCTTGGGCGGAAGCCAATGCGGAGATCCCAGTGGTGCTGGGTAAGGATGTGACGGGTAAGCCGATGGTGATGGATCTCACCAAGATGCCGCACGTACTGATTGCCGGTTCCACTGGTTCCGGTAAGACGGTCTGTATTAACGCGATTATCGCATCGCTGCTCTATCACTCTGGACCGGATGACCTACGTTTTATCATGGTCGATCCGAAGGTGGTCGAAATGCAGATGTACAATGCGTTGCCGCACATGTTGATCCCCGTGGTGACGGAGGCTAAAAAAGTGCCGGCCGCGCTGAAGTGGCTGATCGCCGAGATGGAGCACCGCTACCAGATCTTTGCCAAGGCCAATGTCCGCAACATCGCAGGCTTCAACGCCAAGCTTCTGAAGGACAAGGAAGAGCAGGCCAAGGCCGAGGCCATGGATGCCGACATGACCCCAGAAGAGCGCGCTGCCGTGAGTAACATAGAAGTGCCTCGCGATGATGATGCTTTTGAGGTGCCGAAGAAAAAGCTGCCTTATATCGTCTGCATCATCGACGAGCTCGCCGACCTGATGATGGTCGCGCCCGCCGATATCGAGACCTGTATCGCCCGTATCGCCCAGCTCGCACGTGCCGCTGGCATACACTTGGTCCTAGCAACGCAGCGTCCTTCAGTGAATGTCGTCACCGGCGTGATTAAGGCCAATTTGCCCAGTCGTATTTCCTTCAAGGTCGCTTCCAAGATTGATAGCCGCACGATTCTCGATGGCGGCGGTGCGGAGGCGCTGATCGGCAAAGGTGACATGCTTTTCATCCCCCCAGGCACTTCCAGCCTGGTGCGTGCGCAGGGTGCGTTCGTCTCGGATGATGAGATCGAAGCGATTGTCGAATTCCTCAAGGAGAACAACGATCCACCGCAAATTGCTCAAGAAGTGCAGCAGCAAAT
>JBLHTV010000035.1:0-13325 GCA_047627755.1 Lentimonas sp.
GCTCAACGACTTCCAAATCGTATTCGAACTTTCGATACAGCAGGCTAAGGAGCACAGCATTGTCAAAATCATACCACTGGAATTGAAGTCGATCGTGGAGTAACGGAACTGCCAGAAATCTTTATATTTTGCATTTGCCCCCTTTCCTCGCTCCATCGTTGTCGGAGTCGCCGGATGCCAGCTTACTGTGGGTACTCTTGCGGGAAGCCCAAGTGCTGTAGCTACCGACACCCTCGAAACTAAGGGGGCTATCTCTTGCGCCGCCTGAAGGCTAAAGCCAGAGCGCCCAGACCGAGCAGTGTGGTGGAACAGGAGAGCTCAGGAATTACTGTAATGTCGATCACCTGCATGTAGTTACTGCCCGGATTAGCGAGGCCTTCAGCTAGTTCCCAATTAAAAGCGACTTGGCCGAGGCTGTCCACGTTGAGGCCAGCTCCCAGTTCACCGTTGGTAACGAGCCTATCCCATGCTCCGGTCGCCCCCGTTGAGATGGTCACGGGGCGCATGTCGACAGTGACCGTGTTAGACTGCTGGACATTCATCCGCAAGTCGTAGACGGTGCTGTAAAAGCCACCAGCGAGCTCCGGCATGGCGGAATTCGCCGTCTGGGTTACCCCGTCAACGAGCCAATTAATATCAAAATCGGAACCGCCGACCTGAGATCCCGCAAGAGCGGTGTCGAAATCAATCCGGACTATTTCGGCTCCTGATGGGTCTTGCAGGGCAAAACCGAAGGTGTCGTTCGCAGTGGATTCCCCAGCAACAGTGCTGGATGGCTGGATGGCAAAGCGCCAAGTCACCTGCATGCTTGGGGCATTGGGGTCGGTAATGACCCCAGCGGCGTGACTGTAGTTGGAATTCACAAGGCTGGGCACAACTCCGTTACCGAGGTCATAACCACCAAAGAGGACATTGAGGTTACCGCTCGCTTGGTTCGGATTGGTGTACCCAGAGGCATAGACGGTGTAACCAACATCGCCTGTGCCGGTGCCAGAATTGTAGGGGTCGTTGGTTACCCAACCGGCCTTACCCTCGAGAAAACCACTGGCAGTGTACCCATCTGCAGTATTAAAGCTATTAGCACCGGCCCAGCTGATAATGTTTGCCGTTGCGCTGGCCATAGCCGAAAGGGAGAGAATAGTGGCGACGAGGCTGAATTTGAAGAATTTCATAAGTAAGAATGGTTTATTTTGTAAGCAACTTTTTTTAAGGTTGTAGTAAAATGTGACAAGCCAAATAGAACGGCATCAATATGATCCGAGGACATAGGTAACAAATTTCCTAAGGACATAGGTCACACGTCAAAAGGCCTCAGCGCCTCTGTGCGAATCAATCGTTCATCTCACCTGAGTTCATTTTATCGCCACGTAAAACGCGGCTTTGCTAGAGGCTCAGTGGCGCAGAGCTATTCAGATGTAAGACGGACGTGAGCTACATCGATTTGAATCTGGCAAAGCCTACAGTCCAATCTAGCATTCTTAAAATTCAGCCCTTATCCGCCCGCCACGCCAAGGACCTAATAGACCACACCACTTTTAAAAAACATAAATGAAATCATTCAAATCTACATTCCTAGCACTCAGCACATGCCTCCTTGGCTCTTTAATTACCACGACCAGCATACAGGCGCAGCGCATCGAAGACCAGCCTTTGCCTGCGCATTTCGTGGCCTGAGTAGAAGCCTACAACGACAAAAAACTACCACCACTGCTCCGAGCACAGCCGACAATCCTTCCCCAAAGAGCAGTGGGTCGCGTTGAATCAAGGACATGTTGCCAGATTCTAAAAACTGCGGGTTCGGCTGCTTCAAATCAGCAGCACTCAGACACCCCTAGTATGGCATGTATAAAATTTATACGCGCAGGCAAAAAAAAGCGCTGGCCTAAGCCAGCGCTAACAGAAGTCATTTAATCCACACAGCCGATCAATGACTAGTGACACACGATGATCTAATACACATCACGAAGGTAGCGCTTCCCCTTTTTCAGTGCTTCGACATAAGCCTTCGCTTCGTCTTCGCTCTTACCACCCGCGATTTCGACAGCCTGATGAATCGCGGCGTCAACATCCTTCGCCATACGACTAGCATCGCCACAGATATAAATACTACCCCCTTCTTCGAGCCATGCGTAAAACTCTTCAGCATGCTCGACGATACGATTTTGCACGTAGATCTTTTCAGCTTGGTCGCGCGAGAATGCAGTATCAAAACGCGTCAACAAACCGTTCTTCATCCAAGCTGTAATCTGCTCCTCGTAGAGGAAATCTGTCGCTTGGTGTTGATCACCATATAGTAACCAGTTTTTACCCTTGGCACCACGTGCTTCGCGCTCCTCCAAAAATGCGCGAAACGGAGCGATACCAGTGCCGGGGCCAATCATGATCGCTGGCGCATCATCATTTTCAGACAGGCGGAAGGCCTTATTGGAATGCATGTAAACCTTGACAGGACGATCCAACTGATGATCAGAGAGATAAGTAGAGCAGACTCCCTGCCGCTTACGGCCATGCGTATCATACGTCACCTTACCGACAGTCAGGTGCACTTCTCCGGGATGCACCTTGGGGCTGGATGAAATCGAGTAGAGGCGCGGACTCATTTGCTTGAGTGGTGCGACCAAATATTCAGTCGTTGGAAATTTGACTTCGAAATCCACGATCGGATCGACTAAGCCACGACCCGCTATGTAAGCCTTACGCGATGCCTCGTCGGCAACGATTGCCTGCAACTCGGCATTCTTGGTCAGACGTGAACACGCGATCAAAAATGGCTCCGTCAACACACTCACATCATAGTGAAAGCGCAGTGCATCAAAAATTTGCGTATCGGAATCATGCGGCAAAGGCGCTAACTCATCCGGCTCAAAACCAGCGGCAGTGATAATCTCATCGACGAGGCGGGCATTATTCTCTGGCCAGACACCCAGCGCGTCGCCGACTTCGTAATCAATACCGGATCCTGCCAAAGAGAGCTCGATATGGTGCGTCTGCTTGGATGATCCTTCTTTATTCAGATTTTCAGTTTTCAAGAACTTCGCGGCATATGGATGCTTCTTAGAATACTGAGGCTCATCGCTCTCAGAATCGTCTTCAGCCAAATCAACAGTTGCCGCACCGGCTTCACCTAAAACAGGCGTGACCGCAGCAATCCACTTAGCAAATGGTTCATCCGGATCGCCATCGCACTCGATCATATCGGCACAACGCTTCGCGCCCAACGCTTCGAGGCGCGCATCAAACTCCTTACTGCACTGACAAAAATCAACATACGAAGAATCACCTAAACCAAGCACCGAATACTGCAGGCCTTCTAGCTTAGGCGCAGAGTCCGCCAGTAATGCCGTGTGCAAAGACAGTGCATTATCGGGCGGCTCGCCCTCACCATAAGTGCTAGTGATAATCAGTAAATTTTGAAGATCCTTCAAATCATCGACTGAGCAATCGGCCATATCAAGGATCGTCGGCGCACAGTTAGCAGCCTTGAGCTGCTTCGCAGCTTTCTTGGAAAGCGACTCACCCGTGCCGGTCTGTGAACCGAACAAGATGGTGACTGGTGTGGCGGCAGTCGCCGTCGCACCTCCGGGTTTGCCGTCCGGTGAATACATACCAGCCAGAAAGCCATTGAGCCATGCGCGTTGATCCGCGTTAAACGGCGCTGTTTCAGGAATAAAGGGAGCTGTCATTGAAATTTAAAATTAAGACGTAGGTCTGCAGAAGATGGCGGAGCAATTACTATTTTGATACGCTCACCGCGCAGGCCTTGTAAGAAGGCTGGCGCGAGTAAGGATCAAAGGCATCGGCCGTAAGATAATTAGTGGATGCATAATGCATCGGCATGAAGAGTTGCCCAGGTTGCACACTGGCGAGCAGCACTGCCTTGACAGTCGCCTCACCCCGGCGCGACGACACTTTGATCTGATCATCAGGAGCAATGCCGAGGCGTTTCGCATCCACTGGATTGATCTCTACGTATGCGTTCTGGGGATACAACTTACGCAGTACATCTGACTTGCTAGTGCGCGTTTGCGTGTGCCACTGAGAAGACGTTCCGCGTCCAGTCAGTAGAATAAATGGATACTCCGCATTCGGCGGCTCCGGCATCGCGCGTGGCGCTTCGAACAAGAAGCGCGCCTTGCCATCCGCGTGGTCGAACTTGCCATCTTCGAACAGACGACGTTGCTTCTCGATCTTCACCCCTCCCCCCTCAGGTCTCAAGTCACCCCCCTCAGCTCTCTTCAATGGCCATTGAATGCCACCTTCACGATCAAGATGATCATACCCTTCAATACCGGTAAAGTCACAGGGCTGACCTGCGCTCAGACGTTTGAGTATCTGAAAAACCGACTCGGGTGAGGACCACTCAGCAAAGAGGTCACCGCATCCCCAATGGTGGGTGACCAGGCGAAAAATGTTAAAATCGGACAAGGCTTGGCCCGGTGCCTTGCACACTTTGCGAGTGCGACCGATGCGGCGCTCAGAATTAATAAAGACGCCATCCTTCTCGCCCCAGCCTGCAGCTGGCAAAATTAAATCCGCAATTTCAGCCGACTCGGTGGTATGATACATGTCTTGCACCACCAAGAAATCTAGCTTGTCACGAATCTTGCGGAAACGCTTTTGATTGATCCACGAATGCGCGGTGTTGGTCGCAACCATCCATAGGCCCTTGATCTCACCGCGCTCGATCGCATCAATAATCTGATCATACGCGTAGCTTGGCTCACTCGGAATACGCTCAACCGGAATTCCGGTGCACTCGGCAACTGCTTCGCGATCTGCCTCATTTTCAAAAGCACGTCCGCCAAACAAGTTAGTAGTGTTACTAAAGAGACGCGACCCCATCGCGTTGCACTGCCCTGTAATGGAATTTGCGCCCGTGCCAGGCTTGCCGATATTGCCCGTCATCAGCGAGAGATTGATCATCGACTGCGCCAAGCGCACGCCCTCGTAGCTTTGATTGACACCCATAGTCCACCAGAAAGAGACGCGCTTGCCTGAACCGATGAGGCGTGCCAGCGAATCGAGTTTCTCATACGCCAAGCCACTCATTTCAGCAGCATGCTCAAGCGTATAATCCGCTAGAAAGGTTTTAAACGCGTCGAAGTCATTCGTGTGCGCATCCAGAAATACTTGATCGATCAAGCCCAACTCAATCACACGATTCGCGAGCCCATAAAACAGCGCTAAATCCGACTTCGGGGCGAGCGGCAAGTGCCGTGTTGCAGCCATCGCGGTTTCCGTCTTACGTGGATCAACCACGATGATCTCTGGGTTGCGCTGATTGCGCATCACACGCTGCCACATGATCGGATGCGCGATACACGGATTGGCGCCGACAAAAATCAGCACGTCCGACTCTTCAAAATCCTGATACGTATAAGGCGGAGAATCAAAGCCGAACGATTGCTTATAGGCGACCACTGCCGTTGCCATACATTGACGTGTGTTACCGTCCCCATGCACCATGCCCATGCCGAATTTGGCTAAGGCGCCGAGATATGCCATCTCTTCTGTCACGATTTGACCAGTGCCAAGAAACGCCACTGAAGCATCTCCATGCTGAGCTTGGATATCTTTAAAACGCCGAACAAAGGCAGCCATCGACTCCTCCCATGATACTGGAGAGAGTTTACCATTTTCACCACGCAACAGAGGTGTCGTCGCACGATCATCGGCTGATAGTGGAGCCAATGATTCCCACCCCTTCGGGCAAGCCATCCCCAAATTTACCGGATAAGTGCTATTGCCACTCAAATTCACCGCGGAACCGTCACGTAAATGCACCTTAAGAGAACAACCTGTCGCGCAATAACCGCACACACTGTCAACCGTCGCATCAGGCTTCACCGACTTGGGCACAAGGCCTAACCCGAAGGCTGCAGGCTCTTGCACTAAGCGCTCTGTCAACACGCCATCGTGGCAGCGAATTCGCATTTGATTTTTAATAAAATCGACAGGACTCATGATGTAAATGCACCCGGCATCTTCGGGGCTGCAACTGCTTTAAAAAAGAGAACACGTTCCAATAATTCACCGATCAACAGCAAACCGAAACCAAGTGCTGACAGAGCGACTGGCAAGATTCCTAGTGCGACCGCAGCAAAGCTAAACATACCCATCACACCGAAACTGTAACGAGCGATAGTGATCGGCTTGAGTGGCTTCAACATCAACAGTGCCGACTTTTTAGCAGGTGTCATTTCTGGCTGCAGCGCGGCTCGCAACTGAGTCGCTTCCAGCACTAGCTTAATCGTGAAAACCGCAATCAACGCAATCATTCCAATTGCATGCGGCGCCTCACCGGCGACCACAGACTGAACCATCAAGAGCGCCCCCAATGCCAGACCAAATGTCGTGCCAAAAAACTTAACGCAACTGACTGGAAAATTCCAAAACGGGCGCTGCGTATCATGGTATATCATCACAGAGCAGAAGACTCCAAGCAAACCACTCACCACGGTGCCAAAGCCTAAAGCATATTCAATCACCGGAGGAATACCGTCGAAGAAACCCACAGCAGTATACGCACCTGCAACGCCAGAAAACGCACCGAACACGACGATTTCACGACTCAGCCACGAGCGACGTAGTCCGAGAAACGCACGCCATGCGCCGAGTGGGCGGCCTAGGTGCGAAGTTGATGCAACCAATCCGATGCCCATAGCAACCAGAGCAATCAAACGAATATAATGAGTCACCACTGTGTCATTTAAAATGAGTGCAGCCGTATAAAGCCCCGCGGAAAGTTGCGTCAGCACCAACATCACAACTAGTGGGAAGTGAGCGTCTTCGGGACGCAGCGCATAGCGATCACTCGCCTCCACATTGGATGGAATTTCGCGTTGCGTCACATATTGTGTCGTCGGCACGGTGTATTCTGGCGCAGGTGCACCTGGCAAAAAAGTGGCACCCGCATGCGCGGCGGTCATGACTACCTCCGTATTCACAATCGTGATACTAATTGCTTCGGTCGGACAAGCCTGCACACAGGCTGGCGCTTCGCCCTCGGCCAAGCGACTATGACACATATCACATTTACGAACAATACCGAGGCTCTTGGAATATTTAGGCACATCGTATGGGCATTTAAGAGCACAATACTGACAACCAATACACTGATCGTCCAAGTGGCGGACGATGCCCGTCTCCGGATCTTTCTCATATGCTAGAACCGGACAACCATTCAAACAGGCAGGATCCACGCAATGATGGCAGGCCGTCGTGACTGTTTGCGTATATGAAGCACCCGCCAGACCACCGTGGATCGTGCCGACATCGCGCCACGTCTCATGATCATCCAAACCATTAAGGCTATGACACGCCGACACACAGCCCTTACAACCAGAGCAGCTATCGAGCTCCACTTTAAAGGCATATTGTTCACCCGCCTGCGGTTTAGAGAGCGGGATCAGCTGCTTGTAGAACTGAGCCTGAGCGGGTGCGTCCGTGGCGCTCTCATGTTGCGCAGAAAACAGACTAACAGGGGTCTGCAAGGTACCCTGCTCCTTCAAAAGCATTTCGATTGGCGAATCTTCGACTGTAAGTGAGGAGTTAATGGTGGTTAGTTGTTGGTTACTAGCACTCGCGGCATCGCGCAAGCGCGAGCCCTACGATTTAAGGCGACGAACTTATCAATTATGCTGCGACGGAGAAGAGTTCCTTTAACTGTTCAGCAGAGTGACGGCGGCTGAACTCGAAGAAGGTTTCTTGGTCCACGCGTAGCGCTTGATACGTCTTCAATACGTTTAGCAGCAGAGGCTTAAGATCTTCAAAAGCGGTGCCCGGAAAGACTTCGTGAGCGATGGCCTGACGCTCATCCACACCACCACCAAGCACCACACAATAGCCCTCAACGCTCTCACCATCGATCTTCACTTTAACTCCGATCAGCCCGATATCACCGATATAGTGCTGCGCGCACGAATGATGGCAGCCGGTAAGGTGAATGTTGATTGGCTGATCCAGCTCGATCTCAGATTCTAAATATCTAGACAACTGCACCGCGTGGCCCTTGGTGTTACTAGCCGCAAACTTGCAACCAACATTTCCAGTGCAAGCGATCAAACCACCGGAGATAGTCGATGATTTATAATGAAATCCCATCTCAACGACGGCTGTTTTAACGGCTGCTACGTCGACATCTTTAATGCCAGGGATGATCAGATTTTGCCACGCGGTCAGGCGAATATCACCGCGACCATAAGTATCAGCCAACTTCGCAATCGCACGCACTTGATCCGGCATCATACGGCCAACGGGGATCACGACGCCAATGTAATTCAAGCCCGCTTCTTTTTCATTATACACGCCGATGTGACCGTGCTGATGCGTCGCCCCGCGTGGCTCGCAGTTTTCCAACGCGAAACGTGGCAGCTCGAATGTAATCTTCTTTTCCGTCTCAGACAGGAATTTCTCGGTACCCCAGTCATCGACCAGATACTTCAAACGTGACTTCTTACGATTGGTCCGATCGCCATTTTCGATAAAGACTCGCACCATCGCCGCAGCAAGTGGCACAGCCTGCGATGGCTTAATCAAAATCCCACAGTCCTGAGCAAACTGCTTGTGCCCCGTAATACCACAGAGCATTACGCGGAAGTAAACACCGGGCTCGACGCCCTGCCCCTCGCCGACACGCACCGCGTAAAAAGCGATGTCATTAGTATCTGCACAGACCGAAACGCGGCCGCCATTGTCGAAAGAGATGTTGAACTTACGTGGCAGACCGTAGAGGTCGCGATTGTTCAAAATGTAATGGTGCATCGACTGCGCATATGGCAGCACGTCCAGAACTTCCTCCGGATCGAAGCCACAAGTCGGGCTCGCAGTGATATTACGCAAATTGTCCGCACCCGAACCTTTGGAAGTGAGCCCGAGTTCATCGAGCTTCATCAATGTCGCGATCGTATCCTTCGGCATGATCTCGCGCACCTGCGTATTGCCGCGAGTCGTCAAATCAAGATAACCACCACCGAAGTCTTCAGCGATTTCGGCCAGCCCCGCAAATTGGTACGATTTCAGCGCGCAGCCCGCCACACGTGTGCGCAGCATAAAGGAGTCCTGCGCCGGCTTAACATGGAAGAGCCCGAGAAACTTGTAGCGAAACATGTCGTCGCTGTCGGGAAACTGATTCGCCTCCGCATTGGCAAACATTTGATCCCACACATCTAGGCCATTGCGCTCGTGTTTAATCGCCTCTTCCTTGCACAACTCGTCAGTCGGTGTGCCATAAACAGTTTGTTCAACGGATTCGGCTGGATTGTCAGTAAATTGCCCACCAGCATTCTGGCCAAGGAATGGCATCACTGAACGCTGGTTTACCCCGGAGAAGAAGCCTTCGAGGTATTGTTTTTGTGCTGTATCAAATGTCGCAGTCATGTTGAGAGCTTAAATAGCCGCTGCCATGCCAACATGGCTAGATCCTCGAATTAATACATTTCGACCATTTAATCAAATGCATGAATTTAACTAATACTTAATCGTAAGTACCTAAATTTAAGCAACTAGCATGTGGATGAAAAGATGCCAAACGGATAAAAAGGGAGTCAATTTCTTAAAATCAATATCTAACCACTTTTCCGTTCAATGTATTAAAATAGGAAATACTCCCTTGGGTGGTTGCTCGGCTAATAATTTAGACAGACGGATCCGGACTAGAAGCCTACAACGCCAACAACCTACCACTCGCATACACTGAATTTCAAGCCGCCGCCAACGAGGGACACCTCGATTCCCAATTCAATGTGGCCCAGATGTATGAAAATGGCATCGAAGTAGAAAAGGATCTAAAAGCAGCGCTGGCTTGGTATCGCAAAGCCTCGCAGAAGGGCAGCTCAGGCGCTCAGTTTAATCTAGGAGTGCTCTACGAAAATGGACGAGGCACTGAGGTTAATTTCGCAGAAGCGAATGAGTGGTATCGTCAAGCAGCCGTGCAAGGCGACCCACTGGCAATGGGCAACCTAGGCATGCTTTATATACGCGGCGATGGAGTGCCAGTGAACAAGGTCGCAGGCATTGCACTCCTGTTACAGTCAGCCACATTGAACTCGTCTCTAGGAAACAACGCCAAACAAAACATTTCAGGCACACCAGGCCTCACCCCTCAGATAATCCAAGAGGCCCAAGCACTCGTCGATCAAATGGGCAAAGCAAAGAACCTACTGTTGCCACTCGAACAACAACTGACCCTAGCAAATATCCCAAAGTATCTAGGCTATTAAGATCGGCAGTCTCGACCAATCGCGTTGCTGGCGGTCAAAAAATTCCACCGTCGCTGTTAAGCGAGACACTGGGTGAGACTCAGTTAGGCGCGGAATTCGGCAGATATAAAAGCTGGTGGCGAGCAACAGGTAGTCGGGAGGGACACCCTCCGTGTCGTCCGCATTGCCGCTAAACTCATCTAGCTGCGCTCCGCGCGGAGGTGGTCCCGCCCCTTTTGTAATACGGAAGAATTCCCCACCAATCGGGACGACCACCCACAAAAAAGCCCTAAGCGGCTACAGCTTAGGGCTTCTTCAAGTGGTGGCCGGACCCAGAATCGAACTGGGGACACAAGGATTTTCAGTCCTCTGCTCTACCGACTGAGCTATCCGGCCTCACTTAGAAAGGCGGCATTAAGTGTTCGCGTTAGGCGCTCGTCAACCGGTTTTTTTACTTTTCTCACTCCCACTGCATTTCCCCTAAAAAGTACCTGTTTTAAGCAAAATCCAAACAAGGGTTTGTCTTTACCTAAATTGACTTCCTAATACACCACAAATTGCTGCAAGTAGCAGTATCACACTGAAAAATTGCGTATCATGATTAAGAAAAAACTGTTTGGAATTTGCATATTTTGGGGTCTCGTACTCGTCCTCTTGTTCCTCGTCGGCACCAAGAAGCTCTCATTCGGAGCGATGGCAGCTGCTGGCAAACTGGAGAGGCCGAGGGCCGAAAGCGTTACGACCTTCATCACGGAACGCCAATCTTGGGTCGATAGTATCCAAGCGATTGGCTCTATCGAGCCCTACAAAGGCGTGCGCCTCGATACTGAAGTCGCTGGCGTGGTGAGTGCGATTAATTTCAAAAACGGGCAGGATGTCGATGCGGGCACGGTTCTAGTTCAACTGGATATTGCTGTCGAATCGGCACTACTGAACTCTAATCAAGCCACCGCACACTTCGCTGAAATTGAATTGCTGCGTGCCAAACGCTTGCGCGGCACAGACTCGATCGCTCAATCACAGTTGGATCGCGCACAAGCGGGCTTTGACGAAGCCACCGCAGAAATGAAGAATCTGGAAGCGATCATCGAGCGTAAGACCATCCGTGCTCCTTTCAGCGGTCGAGTGGGCATACGTCAGATCAACTTAGGTCAGTATCTCTCGCCGGGCGCTCCCATCGTTACTCTGCAATCCTGCGATCAGGTGTTCGTTAACTTCACTCTCCCCCAGAAGGCCATTGCTCAAATTACTACTGGCATGAAAATCACACTTCAGAGCGACGTCTATCCCGAACAAACATTCGAAAGTAGTATCACGGCAATTAGCCCGCAGATCGACCCTGTCACTCGCACAGTCCAATTTCAAGGAACGCTAGAAAATAAAGATGACCGTCTTCGTCCCGGTCTGTTTGTCAAAGTCACCGTCATCTTAACTAACAAAAATGACGTGCTTGTCGTGCCGACCACTTCGATTGTCTATGCACCGTATGGGAATTCAATTTTCAAAGTGACCACCGCCACGGACGAAGTGACTGGCCTAGAGACGACCATCGTGAAGCAGTCGTTTATTCGTATCGGTAAACGCACCGGTGATTTTGTCAGTATACTAGATGGGCTCCAAGAAGGCGACGAGATCGTCTCGGCTGGCGGCTTCAAACTGTACAACGGCATGCTGATCACTATTCATAACGACTTGGCTCCCACTCCGGAACTCGCACCGAGTCCGGAAAATTCTTAATTGGCTTCGTTGCTGTAACTGCCACTAATCTCGAGTCACCCATGAAGACAGCCTTTACCGATATATTCATCAAGCGCCCCGTGCTAGCCATCGTGGTCAGCATGGTGATCGTGATTGCCGGCCTGCAGGCGATTTCCTCGCTCACGATCCGACAATACCCACGTAACGAAAACGCCAAGGTCACAATCACTACGGTTTATACTGGTGCCGATGCCGACCTTGTACGTGGTTTCATCACCACCCCGCTAGAGCGAGCCATCGCCTCGGCCAACGGCATTAACTACATCGCCTCACAAAGTTTGCTCGGCATATCCACTATCACCGTGCGCCTAGAGCTCAACTTTGATTCGACCAAAGCCCTCGCAGAAATTAGCTCAAAGGTCGACCAAGTGCGCGGCGACCTGCCGCCTGAGGCAGAAGTGCCAACCATCACCGTCGAATCTGCCGAAAGCGAACGCGCATCGGCCTACCTATCCTTCGCATCCGAAATACTCGAAGCCAACGAAATCACCGACTATCTGGTGCGCGTCATCCAGCCTCGCCTCACATCGATCAAAGGCGTGCAAGAAGCCGAGATACTCGGCGGGCGCACCTTCGCGATGCGTATCTGGCTCGACCCAGCACGCATGGCCGCGTTCGGCATCTACCCTGCACAGGTTCGCGAAGCCCTTGCCTCCAATAACTATCTATCCGCAGTCGGTCAGACCAAGGGCAACCTCGTCACCGTCAACCTAACTACCAACACTGACATCAGTTCCGTCGAAGAATTCGAGCAACTCGCAATCCTGAATGAGGGTGACACCATCGTGCGGATTAAAGACATCGCCGAAGTCGAACTCGGCAGCGATGACTATAACTCCGAAGTGCGCTTCTCCGGCAAGCAGGCGGTCTTCATCGGCATGCACGTGCTGCCCGACGGCAACACCGTCGACGTGATCAAAGCCGTGCGCGCCGAACTCGAGGAAATCAAAGGCGAACTCCCCGAGGGCATCGAAGCCAATATCGGCTACGACTCGACCGTCTATATTGAAGAGTCGATCGTTGAGGTAGTCAAAACACTCGCCGAGACCTTGATCATCGTGATGGTGGTCATCTTCCTATTCATGGGGCAAATCCGCACCGTGCTGGTGCCGATCATCACCATCCCGATCTCGCTTATCGGCGCGGTCTTCCTGATGCAGTTGTTCGGCTTCTCGATCAATTTGCTCACACTACTGGCAGTCGTGCTCTCGGTCGGCATCGTGGTGGACGATGCTATTATCGTGGTGGAAAACATCGAACGTCACCTCAAAGCTGGCATGAAACCAATCGAATCCGCACTGCTCGGCGTGCGCGAACTGATCGGACCAGTCATTGCCACCACACTCGTTTTGATTGCAGTTTACCTAC
>JBLHTV010000036.1:0-13263 GCA_047627755.1 Lentimonas sp.
GACCGTCGGAGCGTACCGGAAGGGACGTGATCAAGCCTGGTATAGTACCGTAGCTGCCGTCGGAGCAGATGCACATGCTGATGCTGTCGCCAGCAGGTGTCGGTGTGACGATCTTGCGAACCGCGTCAACGATGCCGTTGGCTGCGGATGCGGCAGATGACGAGCCACGTGCTGCGATAATAGCTGCACCGCGCTTCTGCACGTTGGGAATGAATTCGTCCTTGAGCCATGCGTCGTCGTTGATGACTTCGGCTGCGGATTTGCCGCTGATTTGTGCGGAGTAAAAGTCAGGGTACTGTGTGGCGGAGTGATTGCCCCAGATAGTCATGTTCGTGACTTCGGTGACGTCGACGCCTGCCTTTTGAGCGAGTTGAGTCTTGGCGCGATTTTCGTCGAGCATGGTCATTGCGAACCAACGATCATTGGGGATACCTTCTGCGTTGTTCATTGCGATCAGGCAGTTGGTGTTACAAGGATTGCCGACCACGAGGATGCGGACGTCAGCAGCAGCGTTGCGCGCGATTGCTTTGCCCTGTCCAGTGAAGACTTTACCATTGATACTGAGTAGGTCGGCGCGCTCCATGCCCGCCTTACGGGGGACGGAGCCGACTAGGCAGGCCCAGTTGACATCTTTGAAGCCTTCGTCGAGGTCAGTTGTAGCAACTACGTCTTTAAGCAGTGGGAACGCGCAATCATCAAGTTCCATGACGACGCCTTTGAGGGCGTCGAGTGCCGGTTGGATTTCGATTAGGTTGAGTGCGACGGGTTGGTCTGGGCCAAACATAGCGCCGGAAGCGATACGGAAGAGAAGGGCGTAGCCAATGTTTCCGGCTGCTCCGGTGACTGCGACGCGAATAGGTTGTTTACTCATGATTTTTTTCGATTTCGGATGATTGAGAGAATTCTTGAAGCTCAGTGATGAAGTTTAGCTGATAAAGAAAAACTCCTTGGTGCGCGGGATCAAATCAGTGGGTTTAACTGGCCTGTTAAGCTTCGAAGGTTGGTGCGAGTGCTTGGTAGGCTTGTTTGATCATCGCCTCGGTGGTGTCCCAATCGATGCAGCCATCAGTAATGGAGACGCCGTATTGGAGGTCTTCGATCGGTTGAGGGAAGGACTGTGCGCCGTGGTTGATGTTACTTTCGACCATGGCTCCGATGATGCTTGGATCAGTGAGGCTTTGCTGAATCAGCTCTTTGAAGACGGCGGGCTGACGGGAAGGATCTTTGCCGCTGTTTGCGTGGCTGCAATCGGTCATGATCGCTGGGGTCAGCTTCGCTGCTTTTAGCTGATCTCTGGTTTGCTTGACGTCTTCGGCGCTGTAGTTCGGCCCGCTGGAGCCGCCGCGTAGCACGATGTGGCAGTTCGGATTGCCGTTGGTGGTGAGCGCATTGGCCTTACCTTCGTTGTCGATGCCGAGAAATGTTTGTGGCTGGCTGGCTGCTTTGATCGCATTGATTGCGACCGTGAGACCACCGTCGGTGCCGTTTTTGAAGCCGAGGGGCATCGAGAGTCCGGAAGCCATTTGACGGTGCGTTTGGCTCTCAGTGGTGCGTGCGCCGATGGCGGACCAGCAGATGAGATCGGCAATGTATTGCGGTGTAATCGGGTCTAGCAGCTCGGTGGCTGTCGGCACCCCGAGGTCGATAACCTCGTTGAGGAAGCGCCGCGCGATGCGCAGGCCTTCGGGGATATCGCTAGTGCCATCGAGATTCGGGTCCATGATTAGCCCCTTCCAACCGACGGTGGTGCGAGGCTTTTCGAAGTAGACGCGCATCACCAGCAGCATGCGGTCTTTGACCTCTTCGGCGAGAGCGGCAAGCTTTTGTGCATACTCGCGGCCTGCTTTTAGGTCGTGGATCGAGCAAGGGCCGACGACGATGAGTAGTCGTCGATCGTCACCAAAGATGATTTTGTTAATAGCTTCGCGACTTTCGGCGACGAATTTACCTGCGGCTTCCGTTTTTTCGATCTCCTCACACAGGGCGAGAGGCGTCGGTAGGAGCGTTTTGGAAGAGATGTTGATATCGGTGACTTTTTTCACAAGCGGGGAGATGTAACTAACCTTGCGTGCTTGAACAAGCCATAATTCTAGTCTGGGCGTGAAACTCGAATTCTCCGATTGAAAAATGATACAATGCGGGACAAGTTGCCGCAATGAAGTCTATTTTTGGATATGAGTATGAGCCAGCGGCGCACCTGCTGGTGACGGATGAGGATGCGGCCGATTTTTTGCAGAGTCAGTTTTCAAATGAGCTACGGCCGTTTGATGCGGGACGCTGCACTTATGGGCTATGGTTAAATGTCAAAGGCAAGGTGATCGCTGATAGTGTGGTTTTCTGCGAGGGGGATGAGCGTTTTCGTATTTTGAGTGAGTATTCAGCTGCGGCTGTGATCGCACAGAAGTTGGAGCAGCATATTATTGCTGACGATGTAGAGATCGAGGCGCAGCCGACTGGTGCGGCGCTGGCTTTAATTGGTGAGGGTGCGGTCGAAGCGCTTGAGGCTGTAGGCTTTCCCGTGCCGGCGGTCGGAACATTTGCGACTGTGCGTGGAGTGACGATTTATCGGGGGCGTCGTTCACTCGAGCTGAGTTTTGAACTATGGTCTGGCAGTGCGGCGACGATTGCCGAGTTGAAGGCACGTCTGATCGAGCTAGGTGTAGATTTCATCCCTAGAGAGCGGGTGCAATTGATTCGCATCGCTGCGGGAGTGGCGAGTGTGCCGAGTGAGATCGGTCCCGGGGATCTACCGGGTGAGGGCGCATTGGTGGGCAATGGCGTTTCGCTGACAAAGGGCTGCTACCTTGGTCAGGAGGTGGTTTCACGGATGTATAACTTGGGACGACCGCAGCGTGGATTATTCCAAATTTCAGGCTCAGGAAGTGCGCCGAACGACCCGATTGCATTATATAATGAGGAGTCGAAGAAAATCGGGGAGTTGCGCAGCGCCTTTTCGACCGAAAATGGCTGGCAGGGTGTAGCTTTATTGAAGTCCCGTTATGCGGTGGTTGGCGAGTCGCTCAATCATGAGGCTGGCAGCGTGAAAATCGAAGGACTGTTTCAATCGAGCCAAGGAGGGGCAGAATAATGCCAGGCGAGCCAGACGAACCAGACGAATTGATTCTAATAAAATCGTTATTTTTGCAGATGGGAGCGCCAGAAGAACAGGCGGAAACGATGGCTTCTCAGCTTTTAAAACGAGCCGAACAAATTGCGTTGGATCGAAAGATTTCAATTGTTGAGGCGGTTGGAATCCTGTTAAAACAGGTAGTTGAGGCGCAGCAGGGAAGCTGATCTGGCTCTGAGACTGCCGAATCGCATGGCTGTCGGCTAGAAACGTGAAAAAATAGCCTATTCAAAGCGATTTACTGTTGACGATTCTAAATTCAACGCGTGTTTTCTTGTACGGTCATTAGGCCAACTAACCTCAAACGAAATATACAAACATATGAACAAAGCAGAACTTATTGCAGAAGTGCAAAAAACACTAGGCGCAGATACATCCAAAGCATCCGCAGAGCGTGCGATTCAAGCAGTTCTTGAAGGTATCAAAAAGGGCATTAAGAAGGACAAAAATGTCCAATTGATCGGTTTCGGTACATATTCCGTAACAAAGCGCGCAGCTCGTGATGGTATCAACCCACAAACTGGTGACAAGATTCGTATCAAAGCTTCCAAGGCAGTTAAGTTCAAAGCAGGAGCGGGCCTCAAGGCTATCCTTTAATTTTTACCCCAAAATTAAGCTTTTAAAAACCCGCAGTTTAGGCTGCGGGTTTTTTTGTCGATTGAGGCCAGGGCTGTTAAGACTGGTCTCGGCCATCGAGCGTGGGCGAACCGCCCGCTGGTGTGGTCGGGCACGATGCATGAGTCATGAAATCGAGGGTGACTCGCCGATGTTTCCAAGCATCCGTGGTTCGCATGTGCCTTGGTTTTGTGCTAGAATGACCAAAATGTTTCTTTGCGGTTGCCAGACCCCACAAAGGTATCCTTATTGAGGCGCTTTTGAGATTAACCCTCCTGATGAGGACACTATTATGAGCAAAAGCTTATTTGAAAAAGTATGGGATGCGCACGCCGTTCGCCAGTTGGCAAACGGACAGACGCAATTATTGATTGGCACGCACCTCATTCACGAGGTGACGAGTCCGCAGGCATTCGGTATGCTTCGTGACAAGGGCCTGCATGTGAAGTACCCGCACCGCACATTCGCGACGGTGGACCACATCGTGCCGACCAATGAATCGATCGAGCCTTACAGCGATCCGCTCGCTCAGGGGATGATCGAAGAGCTGCGCAACAATTGTGTGGAAAACAACGTCACTTTCTTTGACACCAACACTGGTAGACAGGGTGTGGTGCACATCGTCGGTCCCGAGCAGGGCATCACACAGCCAGGTACGACCATTGCTTGTGGTGATTCGCATACGGCGACGCATGGTGCATTCGGTGCGATTGCGTTTGGTATCGGCACCAGTCAAGTGCGCGACGTGCTCGCAACGCAGACGATCGCCTTGAACGAGTTAAAAATTCGGCGCATCAATGTGAACGGTCATTTAGCTCCGGGTGTTTACGCTAAGGATGCAATTTTACATATCATCCGCCTGCTCGGCACTCAAGCTGGTACGGGCTACGCCTATGAGTATGCGGGTTCGACTATTGAGGGTTTCACGATGGAAGAGCGAATGACGGTGTGCAACATGTCCATCGAGGGTGGTGCACGTGTCGGCTACGTCAATCCAGACGAAGTCACTTTTGAATACCTCAAGGGCCGTCCATACTCACCTAAGGGTGAAGCGTGGGATGCTGCTGTTAAGGAATGGCAGTCGTTCGCTTCTGACCCAGGCTGCTCGTTTGACGATGTGGTCGAGATCAATGCAGCTGAGATTCAACCAACTGTTACTTGGGGGATTACTCCAGCGCAGGGTGTTGGCATCAACGAAAACATTCCGGCCATCGCTGATGGTGTCACCGAATCCGACCGAGCTTCGATCACTGAAGCCCTCGAATACATGAAGTTCGAAGGTGGCAGTCCGATGAAAGGCAAGAAGATCAATGTCGCATTCATTGGCTCCTGCACCAACGGTCGTCTGTCTGACTTCCAAGAAGTCGCACAATACGTCAAGGGGCACAAAGTCGCTGACGGCGTGCAAGCGATCATCGTGCCCGGGTCACAGGTCGTGGCGAAGATTGCTGAAGGGCTTGGCCTCGATAAGATCTTCATCGAAGCTGGCTTCGAATGGCGCGCCGCGGGTTGCTCCATGTGCTTGGCGATGAATCCTGACAAGTTGATCGGCGATCAGCTTTGTGCGAGTTCCTCGAATCGTAATTTCAAGGGCCGCCAAGGTAGCCCGACTGGACGCACAATGCTCATGAGCCCGCTCATGGTCGCCGCCGCTGCCATCACTGGTGAAGTCTCCGACGCACGCGAAGTGTTTGGGGTCGCGGGCTAATCACACTGTTCGTTAATACATTTCAATTGTTTCTTCAACGCCCTAAAGGGCACCCGTTTCAGTCACCCCTTCGGGGCAAACCGCAGACGGTTCACCATCTCCGCGCTCTGCGCGCTACGTCAAAATTTAAAAAACATGGCATCCACTCCGATCAAACAAGTTACAGGTAAGGGCGTATTCGTCACTGGCGACGATATCGATACAGACCGTATCATTCCTGCTCGCTTCATGAAGTGTATCACTTTCGATGGCCTCGGTGAATATCTCTTCCATGATGTTCGCAAGACTGAGTCTGGCGAAGCTAAGCAGCATAACCTCAATGATCCTCGTTTTGCGAATGCGTCGATAATTTTGAGCGGCAACAACTTCGGTTGCGGCAGTTCACGTGAGCACGCGCCACAGTCGATCCTCCGCGCTGGCTACAATGCGGTCATCGCAGGCAGCTTCGCCGAAATCTTTTTTGGTAATTCGACTAACCTCGGTGTCATCTGCGTGATCGCAAGCGATGCGGACCGTCGGATTTTGGTAGACGCGATCGAGCGTAATCCTGATCTTGAGATCACCATCGATATTGAAGATCATAAGGTTCATTTTGGTGACGAATTCATCAAGTGCGACATTAAGGCAGGCGCTCGTGAGAGCTTGCTCAACGGCACCTATGATCCACTCGACGAGCTGCTTCAAGGTGCCGCAGATGTCACTAAGGTGACGGATGCTTTGCCGTACATGCAGCAGTCTTAAGCTCCGGAACTTTGATTCTTATTTGCTGACAAAAGGCGCAACCTATACAGTTGCGCCTTTTTTATCTAAACGACACTTCTCCCTTTTTATGGATTTACTGATAAACTCCGGCATCTTTCTTTACCCTTTAGCTCTGTGCTCCTTTATCGCGGTTTTTATCACGGTTGAGCGATTGATTGCGCTGCGTAACTCCAGAGTCATCCCGCAACGGTTGGTGGATGCGTTTGTGAACGGGGATTTGGATCAGGTGGAAGCGAATCTCGGCTCGGTCACTGGGCGTATTATTAGTTTTTATCGCGACCGTCACCCAGATCCCGAAGCGCTTAAAGCCTTTGCCCGTTTAGAGGTCAGCCGTATGGAGCGTGGCTTGTTTCTGCTCGAAGTCGTGATTGGTGCCGCGCCGCTGTTGGGCTTGCTGGGCACGGTGACCGGTTTGACCCGGGTGTTTGGTAATTTCTTTGCCGACAGTGGACTGGTTGATCCGAGTGCTTTTATCGGAGGCATCGCGTTGGCCTTGAATACCACGATTCTTGGGCTCGCTATTGCGATTCCAGCTCTAGCGGCACATGCGTATTTATTACGTCGTGTTGAGTTGCTCGCGGCACGCATTAGCGTCGGTGTGGAGTGTTTGACTGAACTCGCACGTAAACGCCCACAGGCGTAGAAACTTTTTGCACACGTCAACATAACAGCCGATGAGCAGCCTAGTGTCACATAGACGTCGCAACCCTTCGATCAACATCGTGCCTTTGGTCGATGTGCTCACGGTATTGCTTTTCTTCTTCATGGTGACGATGCAGTTCAAGCAGATCAGTTCGCTCAACATCACCGTGCCCGAAATCAAAACGGCAGGTAAGAATCAAGTACAGGAGCAGATCACGATCGCACTGGGCCCAGTGGGCGAGATCTATTTGAATAACCAATTGATCGAGATGCCTCAGTTTGAAAACGCGATCAAGCTCGCAGGCGAGTTGACACCCAACCTACCAATTTTGCTGGTCGCTGACGAGGAGGTGCCGCTCAAGTACGTCACCACGGTCATGGATGTGTGCCGCAGTAACAAGCTGAACAAGATTCGCTTGCAGTCGCGTTAGCGCCTTCGGCTAGTGATGCAGTGAGAGTGGCGCCTTCGGCGAGTGATGGAGTGAGAGTGACGCCTTTGGCGAGTGACGCCTTTGGCGACGGATGCGGTGGCGACATTTCTTTGTTCTGCCCTCGTTATGCTCTGCGGCAGCGTCGGTATTTGGGGGACCTAAGTTGGCTGACCTAAGTTGGGGGACCTAAGTTGTGGGAGTGCTGCCGCTTGCGATGAGTTGTTCGATGATTTTCATCGAAAGTAGAAAGATTACGAAGTCATTGAAATTTAAAGATCGAGCAGCTTTATGCCAAATGCGATCCAGAGTGGAATGGTCAGGAAGCTAATAATCGTGGTGCCGAGCACGACTTTGAGTGCGACTTCGGGTGAGCCGTCGAAGTGGCGGGCAAGCACGATGGGGAAGACGCCGCAAGGCATCGCAGCCTGCACGGCGATCACGCATTTGAGCTCGGTTGGGAGTGGCAATATGAATGCGATAAACAGGAAGGCTGCGGGAAGGATGCCGAGTCGCAGCACCGATGCTGTGATTGGGATGTTTAGGCGACTGGTGAGCTTCATCTCTTTCGCCAGGTCCATGAAGGTGGCGCCGATGAGGATCAGGCCTAGCGGGATCGCGCATTGGCCGAGCAGGTTGATCGCCTCGAGGGCGGAGTTCGGGAGATGTTGATCAACTTTGAAATAGTTCATCGGCACCGCGATGAGAATCGCAACCACGGGGCCGCTGAAGACTCGCTTCCAGATCGATTTTGGATCGTTACGTGAGAGGATGTAGCCGACGCCAAGCACCCACATAGCTACTTCGACGCCAAGATTGTAGACGAGAAGCACGCCGGTCGTTTCACGGTCGAATAGCAGTGCAATGATCGGCACGGGGAAGTAGCCGTAGTTGTAAATGCCAGTGGTAAAGGCAAAGGTGCGGCACTCCTTCTGGTCGCCGATCTTAAACTTGCGTGCGACTAGCATCGCCAGTCCGAAGCCGCCGACGACGCTGGTGAGCCCGACGAGTGGCGGCAGTATCAAGTTCGAAGGCTGGCGTAGTGCATCATTGCCTAGGATGACACTAAAGATGAGCGCAGGGTAGAGCAGGTTGACGACCAAGGTCATCAAGCTGCGGTCGGCTTCAGTATCGAGCCAACCGAGGCGGCGTGCCAGCGCGCCTGCCGCAATGACGAAGAAGATGGGGAGAACTGCTGAGAAAACTAGTTGTGTGGTATTCATTCTGGGCGATGTGCTTAACCAATAATGCGCGCCAGCGTCGCTTCGGATACACGCTCATATGCGCGGTAGGCCTGTTTGGCTGAGTCGAGGACACTGGTGAATTGATCGTGCTGATCCGTGCTGTCGAATTCGAAGCCGAGTAGGGCGCGACCGACGCGCTCCCCTGAGTAGACGTAGTTAAAGTAGCACAAGTTTGCGTGCGGGCTGACCGCGTGGAGGAAGTCCCCCAATGCGCCTCGGCGCTCGTGGAATTCGAGCGTGATGAAGTAGGGCGTGCGTAGGAGCTTCGATTCATAGTGTATCAGGCGGAAGGCCACGTCGGTCTCGGAGGTGACTTCTGTGAATACAAAATTAGCGTCGCGCAGTGACTTTTTTAATACGTCGAATTGCATCGGATCGACATCAAATCCGATGATAGGAGTCGCACCTGCAGCATCGGTTTTTCCGTATTGAAAATCGACAATATTAACGGTGTCAGGCAGCTCTTTGAGGAGTCCATACATCGCGCCAGATGTTTCCTTGATCTCAATTCGCAGGAATCGGCGGCGAGCTGCGCCCACTGCTGAGCGGTGGGCGATACTAGCGAGTTGCTCAAAGTCCATGTTCGCGCCGCACAGTACGCTGAGCACTCGTTGACCTGCGAGGGATTCGCGACGTTTTAGGATGGCGGCGACACCCATTGCGCCGGAGGGTTCGGGGATACAGCGCAGCTGTTCCCATAGGAATTGAATCGCAGCGGACACCTCATCGTTACTGACAGTCATCCATTCATCTACCATTTCGGCGCAGACTTGATGGGTAAGTTTTCCGACCTTACGAACCGCAGTGCCATCGCAAAAAATATCGACCTTATCTAGCGCTACGGGGTGACCTGCTTTGATCGCCGCTGCCATCGACGCTTGTTCGACGCCCTCGACACCGACGATGTGGATATCGGGAAAACTCATTTTCAACCATGTCGCGGTGGCCGCAGCCATACCACCGCCGCCGACCTGCAGGAAGGCGACGTCGAAGGGGCCTTTGCCAGACATTACGATTTCGTCGGCCAGTGTGCCTTGGCCTGCCATTACCGCGAGGTCGTCGTAAGCGTGGATGTAGGTCAGGTTTTGCTCTTTGGCGTATGCATGCGCAGCGTTGCTGGCGACATCGTAGGTGTCTCCAGTTAAGCGGATTTCGACATGGTCACTGCCGTGTTTTTTGACGGCGACTTGCTTCATGCGAGGAGTGGCCATTGGCATGAAAATAGTCGCTTGAGTACCTAGTTTCTTGGCGGCGAGTGCGACGCCTTGAGCGTGGTTGCCCGCAGAGGCGGTGACGACACCTGCCTTGAGTTCGTCGGGGGTGAGTTGGGCCATGCGATTGTAGGCCCCGCGCCATTTGTAGGCATGGATTGGTGAGAGGTCCTCGCGCTTAACGAAGATGGAGAAATCCTCGAACTCAATCGATTCGAGTGGCGTCGCTTGGCCGACTTCGTAGATGCGGCTGCGGGCAGATAGTATTTCTTGACGCAAGGTGCGTGTGAGCGATTCCGATTCCATGTGCAAAGTTGAATGCTTTTTCGTAAAGTGTGCAAGTGAGGTTTATACCCAGATGCATGTAGCGAGCGGGTTTATCCAGTAATGGTGCCATAGGATGAAAACGCTTCACTGTAATGCACCGCTACAGGAGAGTGGGCGACTCGACTTCGTCAATCAACCACCAGGGCGGGCCACCTTCGCTACATTATAAAGAGAATACATTAGAACTTCTGATTCTGAGTTGCGAATTACTTTGTCGGAGTGTTGGTATTGGGATGAATAATAGTATGACTAAAGACTGGAATGCTGCTTACGAAGCCGATGATACTCCATGGGACAAGGGTGTTGCTGCGCCGCCGCTGCGGGCGTTTTTAGAGACACATCCGATTCGTGGGCGGGTGTTAGTGCCTGGCTGTGGCTTGGGGCATGATGTGCGTTTGCTTGCGCAGCAGGGTGCTTCGGTGGTGGGTCTGGATATTGTGCCGAAGGCGGTTCGAAAAGCGCAGGCGGTTGCAGCAGTCGGAGACGAGCGATTCGAGGTGGCTGACTTTTTGAACCTAGCAGAGCACTACCATGGGCAATTCGATACGGTGGTAGAGCACACATGTCTCTGTGCGTTGGATCCTACGCAACGCGTGGCGTATGTAAGAGCCGTGCTACAGGCGCTCAAGCCCGGCGGGCATTACCTCGCGGTGTTTTTTCGTGAGGTGAAGGACTACCGAAAAGGGGGACCCCCACATCCAATTACCGCGGATCAGATTGAAGCGTTGTTCAGCAACGATTTTGATACGCTGGAGTCGAGCGTGCCGCAGCAGTCGTACCCGTGTCGCCCGCTCGGCAGCGAAGAAGTGCGCTGGATGCGCAAGCGATCAGGAAACGAATCGTTGTAGCGTAGTGTCCTGGATGGGGTATGCTGGATGAAGGCGGAGTGCGGTGCTGTATGGCTAGATCGGCCAAGCGATCTAGCTGAATCTCGACGTGGCATGCCATCGCCTTTGCTCACTTGCAGGATGATCGCTTAATTTTGAATTCGCTCGAACGTCATAGGAATGGCGGCGCTGGTGGGAAGCCTCAAATTTAAGCAGACGGCTTCCTCGGCATCGCCATCTTGTTCGCCTGGTTCGCTGTTTTGCCGTTAAATCCTGAAACCCAAAGCCCTGCGTGGACCGACTAGAAACCGGGGTAAATGAGCCAGCGGTAGAAGCTTTGTGTGCCGACGGGACCGGTTACGATGTCGAGAGGGTTGCCGTCGCCGGCAATTTTGTCGGGATGGACGGGGTTCCAAATCGTGAGGTCGCTGCTGGAGAAGAGTTGGTAAAGAAAATTCGGATCCGTCGCGAGCGAGACTTCCACGGCGTTTGCCGGTTCATCGACGAGTACCGAAGGCAAGGCGCTTGCGCCGGGGTAGATTTCAATGAGACCCAGAGTCTTGAAGAAAAACTCGGCGCAGTGGCGGTCGATGGTCTTTCCCTCGATCAGGTTGTTAAAAAACGAATCCCACGCTCCGTGAACTTCACCCTCGATTGGAAAATACAGGTAATCCAAGCCAATCAAGTCGAGCCGACTCACGAGATCCTCGGATTCCTCTACTGAGATGAGAGGATCCTCGGTCCCGTGGACAATAAACACCGGGGGATCGTCTGCATCGACGAGAGACTCGGTGCCGTACATACCACCCCATAGGTCGAGTATCACTGAGACATTGGCGTCAAGTCCTAGGGCTTCAGCCTCCTGATAAGCGGTGAACAGGGCGGTGATCGCTCCTGCAGAGCCACCGCCGATGGCAATGCGATTTGGATCCACACCTAGTGATGCGGCGTTGGTTCGCAGCCAGCGGACGGCTTTCGCTCCATCTTGAGCGGCCGCATTCATGGCACGATTCCCTAGTGTCAGGCCTGCCGTTGGTCCTGGTTCGAGGGTGGGAAAGTCACCGGCGACCCGGTAATCGATCGACACCACCACGTATCCTCGACTGGCGTATGCTTGGCATAATTGGACGATACCACCTTGGGTCTTGGTGCCGCCGATGAATCCGCCACCGTGAATGACGACGAAGCCTGGCAAGCTCTTGGGTAGTCCGGCACCACTTGGCCAGTAAAGATCGAGAAGAAGGGGGATCTGTCCCGACTGCGGGTTTCCCACGGATCCCGTTCCATACTGGATATCAGGGTCCAGGTTCGCTGCGTAAAGCGGATCGAGGAACGGCGTCTGTTGGGCCTGCAGTGTGAGACCCAGTCCGAATGCCCATATCGTTAATAGAGCTTTCGCTATCATTGGTGATGTATAACGAAAATGAACGAGAAAAGTTGCAGTCCAACTTGTTCCATTAGCGAACGTTTAGGTGATCAGAAAGATTACTGATAGTTTGATTGCTTTCATTTTTTGCCCAACGTCGAATGTAGGCATGGAGTGAGGCACGAACGGAATTGTCCTATCCTGCCTTGTTGGCCTTTAGTATTTTTTTGGACTTAGGCGCGTCGAGGTGTTCACCAATCCAAACTTTGATCAGGGATTGTCGAGGCACGCCAATGCGATTTGCTTCACGATCTAGGCGTTCGATCATCCAGACAGGAAAATCTACATTCACACGCTTCTGTTCCTGTCCTGGTCGGAATGCCTTCGATAAATCCAAGTGATCGTTGATGTCGACCTCGCCATCATCAAAAATTTTATCTAGATCTTTAGCTTTCATATAGTTTCCTTTCGTTGGTTCGAGCTCTTCTCACTGAGATGATCCGTGTCTTGTTTCCTCTGGGAGTATAGAACGCGACCCAAAGCGTCTCTTTCAACATCGCGAGCAGGGCGAAGCGATCTTCGTCCTCTGATTTCGCCGGAAAGCCAATACAATCTGGGTCATTCCAGAGGAATTGAGCTGCTTCGAAATCGAGACCATGCTTTGCCTTGTTTAATTCACTTTTTGCGGGGTCATACTCGAACTCCATTTAGGTATAGAAAATATACCAAATGTTGGACTTGTCAAGAGATTCGTTTTCTTGGCCAACGTTAAAGGTCAGGCACGGAGCGAAGCGAATTTGCCTGCACCGCCTTGTTCGCCAGCAGCGGGCAAATGGGTGGGCGGAAAGTGGTTGATTTTGAAACTTTCCCACCTTGTAACTTTGTACTTTCCACCTTTTAAAAAAGCTGCATTTGATCGTCGTTTTGTGGGGTGGTGGCGACGATTAGACGGCTGTCTTTATTTTGCACGTTGTTGACTCGGCTGGAGACCATGTGTTTTTCGAAA
>JBLHTV010000037.1:0-13256 GCA_047627755.1 Lentimonas sp.
AACCGCAGTGGACAAACGCGGCACGGTTGGTTTGAAAGATCAGACTGGTTGGTCGCTCGCGCACATGGCGAATATCCGCGCGCGCATGGGGGATAGTGCCAGTGCCTATGATTGCTTGGAAACGTTGATGCAGACCTGTGTCGGCAAGAATTTCTTTACGTATCACAACGACTACCGTGGTTCTGGTGTGTCAATGGATTGGTTCTTTGGTCGTTCGACGCCTTTTCAAATTGATGCGAATATGGGCATTACCGCTGCAGTGTATGAGATGTTGGTGCAGTCGCGTCCGGATTGCATTAAGTTGCTCCCCGCATTGCCGCCTCAGCTGTCTTGCGGAAAGGTCACAGGCATGCGCACGCGTGCTGGAGCCACGGTGGATCTCGAATGGCAACTGGAGCCGTTTGTATTGCAGGCGCGTTTCGTTTCGAACCGCGATCAAGCGATTACAGTGCAGTTGCCGCAGACAACCGAGCCCGCTAGCGATGGCACGGCTGCTATGCCAACCGTAGGTGAGAATGTTTTCGAACTGCAGTTGAAGGCGGGAGTCGCGGTAGAATGTAAGTGGAAAGTGGAAAGCCAACGGCTGGTGGCGATTTTTTAAGCAAATAATGAAACATACAATTACACTTTTTTTCTCGATTCTGGGCCTACTGCATATCGGAAGCGCTCAGAGCGGTTCGGAGCCTGCCGTTGACTGGAAGATGCCATCGCAGGCAGATGCCATTCACCTGAATTGGGTCAAGGGTCCGCCGCAGTTGCAGGCATACAATCCGATCGACAAGCATCTCGCAGGTTTTCGCGAAGCCGACGCCTTGCTCGCATTTCGCAGTGAGCAGTGGGGGATGTTGTTGGACCCGCGTACGATGACGATTAGTCGCTTAACAGTTTTGAAGTCTACCGATGCAGTCGCTGATTTACTGAACTTTGCTGTGATTCAGCAGGATTGGGCGGTCAGTCAATTGGATTTGAGTGCGACGATTGACGGCAAAATTTACCGTCCAACGGGAGGGCCGCTTCGCAGCTTGAAGGAAGACCACAGCTACTCGCCAATTCAGATGGTTGAGAGTGGTGATTGGTTTCAGCACGTGGCGATCTACGACCTAGAGTTGGTCGATGCGGATGGTCATAAATGCCCGGGAAAGACATGGTTAGAGATTCGCGCATGGGGCGATCGTTGCCTGTTTGAATGGTTTGTTGAGCCTGAAGAGCAGGCAACTGTGCAACTTTCGATCCGCTTGAATACTGCCACGCAGGATCCGCAATCCGCAGAGGCTACAGGTGGACGCGTGCAACTCGGGGTGGACTTCTCGGGTGATTCGATTCGCCCAATTGTTGTCGATGATCAGTCGGTTCGTATTTCAGTAGTTGCTAAAGACGCTTTTACAAAGGGGCAGCCAGAGGTCAAATACTCGGCCGTGAGTGATGCCTGGGAGGTGATGATTCCGAAACAAGACTGGCCGAGCGATGGTGCTGCGTATAACAAAGTTTTACTGGATCGTATTTCACACTACGATATGCAGTTGGAGAACACGACGGATGCGCTGCGTGATGTTAGCCTACGGTTTGTCCACGACTATCATCCGGTCACTGGCTATGTGCCGATACTGCTCGATGCGGAAGGCGGTCAGACCGGACTGCCCCTGCAGAATAGTAAGAATTGGCATAACTTTCGCCCTGAACCCTACGGTGGCACGTGGATACATATCACTGCACGGCTCACTTTGGCTCCGCAGGCTGTAGTTGATTTTGAATACATTGTGGCGCATGCGCAGTGGCAGGGCGTGCCTGCCTCGTCTGCCGCACAACTCAGTCTGATAGGCTGGGGCTATAATGGATTTTGGACACAGATGGCTCTAGGCTCTTGGGGAGAGAGTGTTTGCATTCAAGCCGGGCGCACCATGCGCCGCGCTTTTATTACCGACGTGCGACCTTTCGAAGTGATTGGCCGAAACGGTGTGCCATACGATTGGACCTCAAATGTCGGGGGCGGCGATATCGGCAAGATCGTCGATGATCAGGGTAAATTAATTACCTGGCAGCGCAGCGTTCGCGAATATGCGATGATCGGTCCCAACCTATCGCACGTGCGTGTGACGGAACGTTCCGCAAAGGATCAAATGCAACTGCAAATCGATAGTTACTTGCCACGCAGTAACTCGATCAATCGTTCATATTTTAAAGTCAAACTAGAGGCACTCGAAGATTTTTCCTTTAATGAGTTCGCCTTGTTTCAGCTCGGGAATGATTACTACAACGAAATGGAATCGACCCGGATCGCATGGGGGAACTTGGACGGTTTATCAGGGGAGGAGACGCCTGCTGCAGCCATCTGGGGTACTGTGATGGAGCCGGTGCAATTGTCTGGTGAGCAGCCATGGGTGAGCTTGCATGCGAATGCCCCTGAGCCAAAGACCGATGGACGTGCGGTGCGTGGCATCGTCATTCGTGGCTATCGCGCAGAGCTTGGTGGCAAGGTTTATGACGCACCGTGGCTGGCTTCTGCACGCACGAAATCGCGACTCAATGCTGAGCTCGTGCTACCACCTGAGACCAAGGAATTGAAGGTTGGTGATACGGTCGAGTTTACCGTCGAAATGGATATTTTTCCGTTTACTGCCGAGGCCTATGTTGGCGGCGATGCCGCACTGAAGCAACGGCTCGAAGCGACACCCGATAGTTGGGAGCTGACCGCATATGAAGCCCAGCACCAGCAGGTTCGGATTGATGGCAAGCCGCAGGTATTCCCCGCAAGCTACGCCACGACTCAAGCGAAGCAGCAGACATTTACCGTCAGCAGTCATTCCAAAATGGACACGGTTTGTGTCACGGGTTTGGCGAGTCCTGTGAATTGGGCACTTGAAGAACTGTTCGAGGGCAAATTAGTGCCACTCGGTGATCGCTTCAGCGTTGAAGCACAGCCGCAAATTACTTACGTCCCAGAGACTGAGACATGGACCGTAGTGCTTTCTTTAGTCTTCCCTGCAGGTAGCACGACGCGAAGCTTTAGCCTCAACGTCGAGTAGACTCTGCGTGGCGTGGCGAGGGATTTTATCGCAGTTATCTAATATGCAATTAAAGTATCTCACGTTGCTCTTAATCGTCCTGATAGGTCTTTTAGGCTTTCAGGTGACGTCAGTTTAAACGCAGCCTCTGTTGGTCAATGGCGTGGCCCCTCAAACACATGCCGAACTTTGGGCGGATTTTGATCTGCGTGCGGAGCCACTAGATATTGAGTTTCTATAGCAGTGGGAAGAGGGCGGTGCCGTGCTACAGTTACTACGTTGCCGAGTCGGTGCTTTTAAAGGCGAAAAATCCATCAAGACTGCGGTGTCTGGGTATTCCATCAATGGCACGAATCTGCTGGGACTGGCTAACATTCACACGGTGGTTAACAGGTGGATTATAGGTCGTGCCTTGCCAATGCCAAACGAGGCTTTACCACGACTACGTTTGCATGAGTGGGCCGTATGAGTGGACCGAAACATCGGATCTCGCCTGCTGAGGTGAAACTGTTCTGGGGAAATCAGACTGATGTCCCGAACTATAAAATCACCACCGACTGGGTACAGTCCTAAAGACAGTGAATCAAACCGGTCAGTAATACTATGCCCGTCGGCCGACCAAAATCTATTGGGGTATGCATCAGTCGAGACGCTGTTGATTCATACGTATGTTATGGAGGACTGCTTAGGTTTGGTGAGTTCGCGGGACAATTTGTGCTGCGCTTGTCTTGGCCAAGAGTTGTTGTGGATTCGAGCGTGAGCCGTGTGTGGCTCTTGTAAATGTTTCAGACGGGATTCTATTTCAGGGACTGTATATAATCGGCCTTAATCGTGTATATGCGGGATATGCATTTGACCTGACTCTGCTATGATAGCAGTAACATCTTTTTGCATTTACTGATGATCACCTGCATCTGACTCTTTTGAACATGAATTTTAAGAAACTATATTTTTCTACCACTTTGTTGGCATCGCTCATTTTATCTCTGCCACTGGTGGCAGAGGAATCGATGGATAAGATGTGGGGCGACTCCAGCGTTGCCTCCGGCATTGAAGGATCCGAGCGTGCCGCGCTCTTTCGCGATGGTAATTACGGCATGTTTATCCACTGGGGACTGTATTCCCACCTAGGCGGCCAATGGCAGGGCGAGACTTTTTATGGCATCGGTGAGTGGATTAAACGCCAGATGAAGATTTCCGACGAGGACTATATGGATATCGCCAAGGACTTCAATCCTATCGAATTCGATGCTGATGCGATCGTACAAACGGCGAAGGCGGCTGGGATGAAATACATCATCATTACATCCAAGCACCATGAGGGCTTTGCTATGTTTGATTCGGAGCATCCGTTTAACATCGTCGATGCGACGCCCTTTGCGCGTGATCCGATGATGGAGCTGGCAGACGCCTGCCGTGCCGCTGGGCTCGGTTTTGGATTCTACTATTCACACAATCAGGATTGGACGTCTCCGGGTGCGAATGGTGGTCCGAAGCAGAATTCGGATGGTAGTGATGCTACTTTTGAACGCTATTTCCGGGAGAAGTGCTACCCGCAGGTCAAAGAGATTTGCACCAATTACGGACCTTTGAGCTTCGTCTGGTTCGATACCCCTGGCTCGATGCCGAAGCAATTTGTGAGTGAGCTGGTCGATCTAGTGCGTGAGACACAGCCAAATGCGATGTTGTGCAGCCGTGTTGGGCATGGGTTGGGCGATTATGAGAGTTTGGGTGATATGGATGTGCCCGTGCGCAACCATGAAGGACTGTGGGAGACCTGCGACACGACCAATGACTCTTGGTCATATGCCTGGTATGACCAAAACTGGAAAGACGCAAAGACGATCTTGAACCGCTTGGTCTCAACGGTCGGGCGCGGGGGCTCGTATTTGCTTAACATCGGGCCGGATGGAACAGGCCGCGTGCCCGCTGCAGCAACACACTATTTAGTCGAGGCAGGGCAGTGGCTACAAAACTATCCGGGTGTCATTTATAGCGCGGGTGCTTCGCCTTGGGGCATGGCCATGCCGTGGGGAGATGTGACGGTTCAAGGCGATCACTTGAACTTGGTGGTATTTGATTGGCCTCAGGATCGACGCATTCATCTCTCGGGTTTAGAAGTCGCTGATGTGGTGAGTGCGGGGCTTCGCACACAGGCAGGGGATTTGCTGCCTCTGCAGTGGGCGCAGCAGGGGACATGGTTTTCGATTGATGGAGGCGAGCTGACCGCAGATCAAGTTGCGGGGTTGGCTTCAGTGGTTGAGGTTAAACTGAAGGCTGCGCCCGTAGTGGATGCGACATTGGGAGTGCATCCGAATATGCCGACAGTACTATCGGCGGATTTTGCAAGTGTCGAGAATGCGGTGCTCAAGCGAATCGGCTGGATGGAAAAATTCGGTGAATGGAAACACGTCACTCAGGTTGGCGAGTGGGAAATGGGTGGCACTGCGACTTGGGAGGTTGATGTCGCAGAGGCAGGCGATTACTATATTGAGTTAACCTACCGCGGCGAGGGACGCCCGGTTTGGGGCATCCAGACTGACGAAGGTGTGTCTTTGCAAAACCAGCAAGCAGGCACCACTGGCTATCATACATATCCGTTCGGGTTGTTTGAATTCAAGAAGCGAGGCAAACACCACATCTCGGTTCACCTTGTCGAGGGCGACCGCAAGACAAGCAGTCTCAAATCAATCCGTCTGAGCCCGGCGCGCTGAGCGTCAGAGGACACTAGTCGGAGACGAGAGGTGAGGGGGCAGAGGCCTAAAGTCGAGGGTCAGAAGTCAGAGACCATGGGGCGAGGTGGATTCTACTGGTTTCATGCATCCCGTATATAAGGGATACCCATCTTGTTTTATTCTGGTACAATGATGCTTCGATTGGGGCGCTTTTAAGCAGTAGAGCGATGCGCTACGGTTGTTTCGAACTTCATTATTCATTGAAAGTTAATAGTAACCTTCCACTTGCCTTGGTTTTAATAACGGTGCCTTATCATAACTCCCGCTTTCCCTATTGAGACTCGGCATTTTGCAGTTTCTCCACTCCCCTTGTATCTTAGATTCAAATGATCCCTGCTATTTTATCCCCGTCTCCCCGCCGCCGCACTGCACATGATGGCTTTGCACTGGTTATTGCGCTCAGCCTGATGGCATTCGTGCTGTTGCTGCTGTTGTCGATCACCACCTTAGTCCAAGTCGAGACACGGTCGGCCGCGATAGCGAGCGCGCAAATGGAAGCCGAACAGGCCGCGCTGCTGGGGCTGCAGATGGCACTGGGTGAATTGCAAAAAGCCGCGGGGCCGGATCAACGGGCGACGGCGACGGCGGGGATAAATGACGCGAACACCGCACAGCCACACCTGCTCGGCGTCTGGGGTTCATTTAAACAATCAAATGAGATCAACACTCCAATCAATTATACGGCCCAGAAAAGTGCCGACTTTGTTCAATGGCTCAGCTCTACTGCGACGATCGCAGACAAAACCAGCCAAACTTATCCCACCGCGGCGCCGACTGATTCAGTGACTCTTGTGGGGAGTGGCACGTTGCCGAGTCCCGTGGCTAGCGATCCAGCGACCCAGTATGTACAAGCCGGCACTGTGGATGTGCTGGATGCCAGTGGGAATGAAACTGGGAGATACGCCTGGCACGTTTTTGATGAATCCCAAAAAGCCAATCTGACGCTCAGAAATCCGGTGACTGCCACTGATGCGGAACGCGTCAGTGCACTCGGAACCGCTGGTGCGCCTAACTTCACCGCATTAGCTCAGGCGAGTAGTGGTAATGTATTGTATGCGCCCCTTGAAAACCTCACCGCAGAAGAGCAGGGAAAAACAGTTTCCTTGGGCAGTTCAGCGCTGCTGGGAGGTGCTACCTTTGCCCCCCAAGCGGCCAACGCCTTCCATGTGCTGACCACTGATTCTAAAAGCCTGCTCGTCGATGTCGTGAATGGAGGGTTTCAAAAAGATCTTTCCTTACTGTTTGAAGGTACGACGCTGCCGAGTGCATATGCAAATCGCTACATCTATAGTGAGAGTAATACACCTCTCGAGCCTGCGCCGACTCGTTTTGCTGGAGCCGAGCCCATGCCTAGCCCGGATCCGAAATGGTCGCTGCTGAGATCTCACTATGGGCTCTATAAGGACAAATTCATGAACAAAGACGGGATTCTAGAGAACAAGATCAGCATCGTTGACGGTGCTTATGGAGTTGCTGCAAGCAACGTCGAGCGTGATGCGGCGACAGGCTTTTTTGATGAGCAACAACTGCTGCCTGTGGTGTCCAATGCGCAGTTTATCTTTTCTTTAACTACCGCTGAAAACAATAATACGCCGCCTGATATCGGATATTTACACCTATTCATTGATCCAGTGATCACTTTATGGAACCCTTACACTGTTGAGTTACGTTTTCCTCAGATGGAAATGGAGTTTTATCGATTCCCCTTAGAAATTGATTTTAAAATTAATGATGTCAGTCGAGCCGAGGGAGATGGATTTGTCAATATAGCTAACATGTTTAATGCTAGTAATGGTGGGGGATGGGGAGCTCAAGATGATAAGCCATACCGGGCTAGAATACATCCTACTGTTGGTGATGAAATCGTAATGAAACCAGGCGAATATAAAATTTTCTCCTCTTACTCAGGTTACACTCGGCATCATGCACAAGGACAATATACTGGGGGAGTCATTTTAAAAGAAGGCTGGGTCCCCGGCGGTAACGGTGGTGTTGGGACAAGATTTCTGATGGCGGATGACGCTGGATTATCGACTGGGACAGTTGGCGGAGCATGGATAAAGCTTAAAGCCGATGATGATGTTACTATGGCTGTTCGGGCTGGAAAAGTTAGCCGTGCGGGGACAGGTTTCGTAGAGACGAATGATGAGGAAATCGCGTCCTATTTAAAAGTATTTCAGGGGGATGGCGGAGCACATTCGTTGGGAGTCACGAAAACCGTCTTAGATCAGAATAGAACCCAGGTGGGAGCCATCGAATTAGATTTAGCGGATTTGTCTCAAAACCTTCCTAGCATCTTGCCATCAGATTTGCCAACATATACACCACCTGCTAATGTTCCAGCGCATTGGTTGGCTTATCAGGGGAAAGTGCCATTTCTGAATGCCTCTCTGCGCCTCAAAACCGAGTTGGGCTCTAATGATATCAATAGTGCACCAAATTCCTCGCTGTGGCTGCACAATGGCGTGACGAATCCGTACTTCACAACAGGGATTACAGGCGATCAGAACGAACATGAGAAATCGCACCAGTATGAACTCACCTGGACCGGAATGACCTCATGGAATGATACACCTGGCGTAGAATATAACCCTACGAATAAACGTGGCTACGGAGGCACGGGCGTAACCTCTGGCACTGGTGTCGAATTCGCGCCTTATCATCAAATACCGTTGGCTCCTGCCACTTCGTTGGCACAGTTCTCCCATGCGCCAATCAATGCAGGTGGGCAAGCACCCTTGACGTCCCAGATCGTCGGAAATTCCTTTAATTCTCCTCTGATTCCTTTAGTAAATAAATCCAATGCGGGCACACTCGGCACGCACCTCGACCATTCCTATATGGCTAATAATGCCCTGTTTGATGGCTATTTCCTATCTACTGCGGCCGTAGAAACAGGGGCACTTACGGGGTCTTCCAGGGAGCTTGCAACTGTGCTCAGTGATTTTTTCGACGGAACACAGCCTCTCCGGAATTCTAATGTTGAGTCCGCAACCAGTGTCGCACCCACGGTCACTGCAGCGGACTATGAGACTTTCGCTCAACATTTATTCTACAAAGGTGCCTTCAATGTAAACTCCACCTCGGAAGAGGCCTGGGCGCTTTTCCTGGCCAGTGGTACCAATGAAGCGCTGCCGATTCTCGAGATGCTCACTGCCAGCACGACTTTGGCGGGTGCAGTGAATTCATCGGATCTTGCGGTGTCACGCTTTGCTCCTATGATTGGAGATGAAATCGCAGACGATCCAGCGATAACTTCTATCTCAGGTCAGGAGCGCTGGGCGGAACACCGTCGACTCACTCCAGATCAAATTATGAGACTGGCTGGGAATGTTGTCGCTGAGGTGAAGGCACGCGGCCCGTTCCAATCGGTGGCGGAGTTCGTTAACCGCCAGCTCGTTAATACGGCTGCGACTGGGAGTTCCGGTGCGCTCCAAAATGCGATTGAAAATTCAGCTCTCAATGCCGATTTCGGTAAATTAGCTCCCAAAAAAAATTCTGAACTCACGGCAGGCTCTGGCTCTGGTAATACCTCGGATGGAGCCGCGACTCAAATCACCCAAGCGGATTTACTCAACCGCCTTGCGCCCTCGCTCACTGTGCGTGGGGACACTTTCCGTATTCGCGCTTATGGCGAAACCGCGAGTCTTACTGGGGAGCAGACCACCAAGGTCTGGTGCGAAGCCGTCGTGCAACGTCAACACGACTTCGTGGATGGCACGCAAGTTCCCACCACCACCATCGATGCTTCGCTCAGCACCACCAACCAAGCCTTCGGCCGTCGATTTAAGATCGTCTCCTTTCGCTGGCTGTCAGCAGATGAGGTGTAATTCCCATTTCCATTCTAGTTCTCATGAAAACACTTTGTCTCGTAACCATCGCGCTTGTTTTGTTCGGCGCATCCTTGTTGGCACAACAGCCGACCTCCGTGAAGATCTCGATTTTCACCTTTAAATATGTGGAAGGGCATCAAGAGATCTTTCTGAACAGTCGAGCTGGAGAGTATGACGCTGTTAAACTTTCCAGCGCCAATATTCTTGGCCCGTTCAAGACCGTTCTCTCGAAAGAGGGGAAAGTCTTTTTGCACGAAAATAAAAAAACAGAAGAGGGCGCTGACATCTATCCGGTCATCGCTGAAGTAAAAATTCCCAGCTCTGTCATAGAGCCACTGCTTATTTTGGTTCCGCGCTCGGGTGACCAAGCTTATGGGGCTCTGGTCATCGACAGAAGTATGACCAAATTCCGAGAAGGATCCTACCAACTGATTAACTTCTCGAGAAGTGAGATTCGAGCCCTCATTGGCAAGACACGTGTGACTGCCCCTCCATTGAAAATTACCTCCTTCGATCCATCTTCAAATTCGGATGACCTGCTGAATGTGCACTTTCAGTATAAACTTGCGGAAGAATGGCGAACTTTTGGGCGCACTCGCTGGGTGAATGAGAAGAATAAGCGTTCGCTTCTTGTGGCGTATATGGATCCTCAAACAGAACGTATGAAAATCAAAGGCATCCCGCTCAGACGCACTCAAACAATGAATAAACAGGAATGACATGCTCTGATTTTTGTCAGCGATCTTCTTTTTATTAAATCCTAATTAACTATGCATTTATCAACTCGCTTCCTCGTTTTAGTTTGTATTCTGCTCGCTCAGGTTGCTGGTGTTCAGGCACAGACAGTCGACCTTTCTGTGTATGCCCTTGGTTATGCAGAGGATCACAAAATTGTTTATCTCTTAAATGGCGAAGACGAGGCAGTTGAGATCGCCCTTTCAACTGCCAGAATTGTAGGACCCTACCATACCGTGCTGAATGCCGACTCAGATGTTATTCTGAGAAGCAAAGAGGAAACTGAAGAGGGTAATACTATTTATCCACCGATCGCTCAGGTCAAATTACCTAGCGACATAAAGGAACCGATAATGATACTCGTTCCTGCAGCTGAGAGTCTGCCTTATCAGTCTATCATTATAGATCAGAGCCTTGAGCATTTTCCAATGGGGAGCTATATGTTGATTAATCTATCGCCGAGGGATGTGCGTGGTTTAGTTGGAAGCAGCAAGGTCGTGGTTTCCGCTGAGAGTGTCACCACAATCATCCCATCGTCCGAGGATGAGAATTTGCTAGACGTGCATTTTGAATACGAACGCCCAAAGGGGTGGAAGACTTTTGCCCGCACTCGATGGGCAAACGAGAAAGACAAACGTTCGTTGCTTCTGGCTTATCTGGACCCAAAGACAAAGCGTATGAAAATTCGAGGTGTCGCCGTGAAGCAAGCTCGTTAATACACGAATAGAAGTCATCTACTCTGAGTTTTTCCGAGCAGCTAATTTTATATTTTTCTAAGTTCCCGTATTTCACTTTTCAAAAAACGGCCCCATCACACCGCACATGCATTCCAAATGCCGTCCCGTTCTGGCCCTTCTTTTGCTCCTGTCTCTAGTTGCCTGCGATCAGAATCTACCCGAGCCCGAGCCGGTGTCGGCTGTGCCGACGCCTGCGGTTCCTGTCGTGACGAGTGAGGTCGTTCCAGTAAAAGAACCGGCGGTCGTGACGCCGACGTCGACTGTGCCGACGCGGCTGCCGATTTCAGCACGCGATTATACCTTCGGCTATTGGTTGAATGGGATGCGCAAGCACGCGGACGAGACATCGCCGAATGTTCTGTGCCTGGAGTCCGGCTATTATGGTTTCAATCTGGATTTGGCTGACTTTGGCAAAGCGCGTTTTGGCACCTTCGATCAAGCGCTCGATTATAGCGAGGCATTGGAGGCCGGTGCGACGCGCCTCGAGCAATTGCAGCCTACTGAGCTGGCGATCGAACTCGAATCCAAGGGCACGGTTTTTCGTGCGGTCTCCTGCAAGGCCGGCCTGACGAAGGGCAACCGGCATTTACAAGATGCGCGGCTGTGGGAGTCGGGCAGGGTGGCGCAGCATTATGAGCTGGTGGGCTTGAATTTTGAAGATGCGCAGGGTCGCGCGTTGGAGCTGAATGGCTCATTGAGCCTCGTCGGATGGCCGGAATCGCTGAGCGTGACCGCGGACATTGCGCCGAGCCATCAGTATGAAGCGGGTTGGCACCACGGAGTCGTTGGTAACGGGCTGTGCGTGATCGATAAGCCTTGGCAGGTGCCACATGATGCGCGGCTAGACTCGCCGAAGTTGACCGTCGAGTGCTGGGTCAAGGTTCCGGAAAAACTGCAGTCGTCAAACCGCGGCTATCTTTTGGCCAAGAATGCTCATGATGGTGTCTTGGGGCATTACAGTTTTAAGATTCAACAAGGCCGAGTGAGTGCTCATATGAATATTGCGCGTGGTGCGGAAGGGCGCCGCTCAATTTCGCAGCGTGGTCAATCCTTTAAGGAGTATGCATGGAATCATTTGGTGCTGTCCTATGACGGCAATTCGATGTGTTTCTATATCAATGGAGTCTTGCAGGGCACGGAAGTGATTAATCAGCAGCGCAGTCTCGGCAAGGGGGCTTTGATGCTCGGGCAGCGTGGCGATGGTCAAGGTGCCATGACTCAGGCGGTATTTGATCAAGTGCGTGTCTGGGATCGTGCGCTAACGTCGCAGGAAGTGCAGGCGCATGCCAAAGAACCGGGCCGTATCGGGGTGAGCCGCAGCTTGAAATACGAAGAAAATTTTGATTCCTATGCTGCGAACGAAGTGGTAACGCCGGAGTGGAACGACGTCACGCTGCGCGTACGTTTAAAAAATGCTGACCACGTCTGGGAGACTGAAAAAAAGGTGCCGGGCGTGTGGCCCGTCGGTCAAGCGAAGCAACTCAGCTTGAACTGTAATTTGAATACGGCATCCGCGCAGGATCCGGCGATCTCACTCAACGTCAGCACTACGAAGGATCAGGCCTTCGCGGTCCGATTTGATCCGGCGCTCAATTGCTATGTCGCGGAGGTCCGGAAAGTGACCCGGGATTGGCCGACTCGCGGTGGCGAGGTTCGCCATTATGATGAATTCGATCTGGTGGTGGAGAATACCGGTGCGGCTGCGGTGAACGTGCCCTTTCTGCTGGATTTATATAGTGTCGCGCAGATCACTGGCGTTTGCCCGATCCTGTGTGATGCGCAGGGACGGCCGACTGGCATCCCAGTGCAACTGAGCAAGAACTGGCATTATCCAAAACTAGGCCAGTACGTGCGCCCATACATGCAGTTGCCCGCCAAGCCCGGGCGCACGACCTATAAGCTGCGTCTGGTCTATGGCTTTTATGGCACCTTGCCGTCGGCCAGCCATGCGCAACTGTCCCTCGTCGGATGGGGGGGGAATGGCCGATGGGATCAGCTGGCGATCGGTTGCTGGGGCGAGACGATTTGCTTCGATGTGGATATGAGCTGTGTGGACGTGGCGATTACCGATGTGCGCATGTTGATGGCGCGCAACGGGGCGGACGGCAAAAAGTGGGGCTGGACGGACGCTGGCTGGGGTGGTGACTGGCTGTGTGTGAACAATGCCAAGCAACAAAAACTACTATTTAGCGAAATGAAGACCGCGTATTTATC
>JBLHTV010000038.1:0-13180 GCA_047627755.1 Lentimonas sp.
ATTAATCTCGCGTAGAGACGATGAGCTATCTTGCAGCACGCACCGTCATCTACCTCTTCGGGTTGACCTCGCGAAAGGTCGTGACGAAGTCGCCCATCAGATCGCGCAGCTCTGCTTTAATAACTTCAACTTGCTTCGAGCCTGAACTAGAGCTGCCGCGGCGGCGCATTTCAAAAACTGTCGCGACAGTCTTTTCGCCGTTGCGATCAATCGTCACGAAATCGCGCACTTGCACGATCAACTCAAATTCACCGGAAGCAATGCGACTGGAGGTATCGATTGAAAGTTGAATGAGCGGGATATTTACCTCTGGTTGATTCAACACATAGGTATTCAGCGCGACATTGCCGCGCCTGAGTTGGAGCTCCATAATATCATTTAAATCGAGACTTTCACTCGATTGAATATCAGATGCCATGGATGTATCCACAGTCATGTACAACGAATAGATGCCTTTTAAATGAGCGCTTCTAGCCTCATCCGCAGCGGTAAATTGAACAAAGATTAGGAACGAAAGTAACAGGCAAAAACGGCGCATCATAAGTTGAGAGGGTAGAGTAATAGTGGGTGGAATGAAGCCTTGGCTATGGTACTAGAGCATGATCTCTAAAACTTAATTGCAAGCAAATCTAAAACAACCCAAAAATGATACGGTGAATCATGCGTTAGTTTGTACGCGGCTATTGACAAGCCACCGCCCCTCACGAATCTACACCACCATGCGTATACTCTTACTAGCCCTTTTCAGCCTCCTATGCATCTCTTGCGCTTCCACCAAGAAGCCCGTACTCACGAGCGTCGCTATTCTCGACATCAAACCACGTTATATTGAGGCCGAGGCTTTTAAACGCGCTACTGAGTATTTGACTGGCAAGGAAAACCTCGGAAGTCGAGTCATCGTTCGCACTGATAAAAGTGAACGTACGGGCTACTATTTCGTGCTGATCCTCGACGAGCAAGTGCGCGACCTTCCTGCAGGCACCTACATCAAAGGCGAATTCTACACCCCGAATTCACTTGATTCGCAAGTGCACACCTTTCAATTGCCCTCAAAATCACCAAAGAGTAAGGAAATCTTCATCGGTTTAACAGGCGCAGACTGGCCGTATCAAAGTGCCACACCTGCTGCTTGGCGCTTCACGATCATGAACTCCAATGGTGAGGTGCTCGGTACAAAAAAGAGCTATCTTTGGAGTTTCTAAACTATATCGGGTCACACCACGACGCCACACTGCTCGCCCATCTTAGCATATACTTCACGGCCGAGTGTGGCTTGCGCTAAAAGATCATTGTCAAAACGGATGGCGCCAGGCCGATAAAGCGTCGCCACGCACGATCCGCCAAAAGAGAAATATCCTTTGTCTGCGCCCTTTTCGACCTGAGTCTCGGCTTGGTAAGTCTGATGCATGCCACCAACGCACGTCGCGCCGACCTCCATCACGATCATTCTACCGAACGCATCCGAATCGACCTCGGTGATCATGCGACGATTCTCCCACAAGATCGACAGCTTACGGCGCAGCGCCAACGGGCTAACTGAGCGCAAACTGCCGTCTAAAATACGAGCCGCGCCAGAGCGACCTGCCACGGGAAAGTGAAAGCGGTGATAATCCACTGGACACAGCCGGGAGATCAACATCGAGCCGCCGGCAAACTCCGCAGCCAATTTGGCACTACCGAGGAACTTCGCTAAATTGAATCGCTGCCCCTTGATATAAAAACTGTCTGCCGAACTGATGTCTGCAATCGCGAGATGTCGCCCATCCGCGGGAAACACCGCAATGGACTCACCGGCGGTGATCGGCCGCGCGCTTGCCTTAAGCTTGCGATAGAAAAACTCGTTAAAGGAACCGTAGCTATCCGCATCAGCCACGAATTCTGCGACATCTACTGCATAGTCGCGAATGAACGGCGCCACCTTTTCGCGACTCGCAGGGCGGTCCATACGCCAGCCATACCAACGTGAAAACCACAACCGCTTCACGGCGACTGCCACAGTCAGGCGACCCAAAGGATTGCCATACGCCCAGCGCAAGAAGGCTTCGCCATAAACTGACTCGGTTTCCACCGCGCCACTATGACGATTAAAAAATTCAATTGGTGCCTCAAATTGTTCGTTCAGATTCATACCTTTAATCGATGGCTGAACTGCGGCCATATTCTCGTTGATTCTTATTAATTTCCTGTAGCGTCGATTCCTTCGCCTCAGTAGTGTGGAACTTAGAGACTGCCACGCGCTGCGATGTATAGATGCCAGTATGCCCACTAAAGTAATAAGCGGTAAAACAGGCGACAGCGTAGTAAACAGTATTCTCAGCGCCAAACAACTCGATCCCCATCATTGTGCATGCCAGTGGCGTGTTCGTGGCCCCCGCAAACACAGCAATAAAGCCGAGCCCAGCAAACAGATCGACCGGTGCGCCCGAAAGCATTGCAAGCGTGTTACCTAAGGTCGCTCCGATGAAAAACAACGGCGTCACCTCCCCACCCTTAAAGCCGAAACTCAATGTGATTGCCGTCAGCAACAGCTTCCAAAACCAACTAAACGAGTCGGCGCCGCCCACCGAAAAAGCCGACACAATACTCACACCGTCTGCGTTTGGCGAATTCACGCCAAGACCGAGATAATCAGTCGTGCCCAAGCAATAACTAATACCCAACACCAACACTGCACCGACAGCAGGAATCAGCCATCTACGGCTAATCAACTGCTGGCTCTTTGCTTTTAAGTAATGCGACAAAACGGTAAATCCATAGCTGGCCAGACCAAAAAAAACACCTGCGATCAGTACCTTGAGTAACAACAACACATCAAACGAAATAAAGGACATTGCCCCTATCGCCTCCTTTGCGGAATAGCCGATCGAATAGTGCGTATGATGAATTGGAAACGAGGTGCAAGTGATGTCGGCCACCAAACTAGCAATCAAGCACGGCATCAGCGCATCATATTTAATCCGCCCAACAGCCAGCACTTCCAAGGCGAAAATTGCCCCGGTCACTGGCGTGCCAAATACCGCGCCGAAGCCCGCCGCCATCCCAGCCATCAACAAGATGCGCTTATCTTCATGGCGAAGGCCGAATTTCTTGGCAAAATAATCAGCCACACTGCCGCCCATCTGCACCGCCGTGCCTTCGCGTCCAGCCGAACCACCAAACAAATGCGTAATGACGGTCGTCACCAGTACTAGCGGCGCCATCCGAAACGGAATCCCACCGCCCGGTTCATGGATCTCATCCATGATTAAATTATTGCCCACTTCAGTGTTTTTTCCGTATCGGCGGTACAGCCAATAAATACCAATGCCTGCGAGTGGCAGCAAGCTCAGCAGCCACAGATTGGCCTGTCGAACCTGCGTCGCCGATTCCAATAGCCACAAAAATAACGCGACCACCGTGCCCACCACCACCGATACTGGCAACACTAGCAGCGACCACCGGATCAAGTGCCGGGCGATCCGTAATTGCTCAAATCGGGATTTAGTAAGTGCGAACATAATTAACCACAACTTACTTGGCTTGATTCGTGCCAGCTGTAAAGCCTCACGTTCAATCGATCCAGTTGATGCAGTTGATCTGGTTGATGCGCCTCACAAAAAGTGCAGAATACCCGCACTTTCTTTAAATTGTAGCCACGGCGCTTTATTATACCTTGGGTATTGCCATCGTGTTTCGCTCGCGACGGGTACGAACACCCCTATCACATGGTTATAAGAAGCGACACGGCTACATGCCGCTGAAAAAAATCGGAGTGGAGCGGCACGTACCAGACCGCATCCAATCTGCTAATCCGCCGAAGCCAACACATCTCAAGAATATCACAAGGTGTCGCGCACCCAAGACATGTGCGGGCCGGGATACTCCCGCGCTACCTCGATTATAGAATCACAAAAATACCCAAAATAAATCGCGATTAGTCCTTGATCTTTCGCATGCGCACCCATTTATTTCTCCGCTTTCACTTTCAACCAATAGCACACCATGTCACAACACAACAGTTTCAGAGCAACCACCGGCGGCGGTGGTAAGAAAAACAGAACAGTCCTCAAGCGTTTCGAACGCGTGGACCTACTCCGCGAACGCGGTGAGTGGAAAGAAGGCGATCGCGTGGTCGGCATCAAGAAGACCAAGCCATCTGAATAATCCTTTCGGTTTAATTTTTTAAAAAGCCCTTCCCTAATCGGAAGGGCTTTTTTGTGCCTGCGTCACAGCCCCAGTGGCGTCGTTGCTTGCAACGGCCTCAGTGGCAACCTTGCAAGCACCGGCCTCAGTGGCAACCGCCGGGAAAGCTCCAATAGCCGTTGCCCCAAGAGTATAATAACAAGCAACGACAAGCAACGACACCAAGGAGGCTGTCTCAAAAATCACAGCAATACACACAAATTTGGTTGCCCCCACTAGAAGCGACACGCTGGTCGCTTGATTGTCCGCAACCTAGCACTGAGCAAAGCGACAAGAGTGTCGCTTCTACCATTTTGCGACCGTCTTCAATAAAAACCCCCTAATTTCTAACCACACATACACAAAAAAGCCCAGCAGCCACTGAGTGACGGCTGGGCTTTATGAATACAATACGGTCGCCCTATTTGAGCAGGCAGTTGCCTGTCATCGACTCGGGCTGTTCGAGGCCCATCAGCTCGAGGATCGTTGGAGCGATGTCGCCCAGTGCGCCGCCATCAGCAATCGCACGTCCCTTGCAGCCTTGGCCATACACCACGATCTCAACTGGGTTGAGCGTGTGCGCGGTGTGCGGTCCGTTGTTCTCTGGATTCCAGAGTTGATCAGAGTTGCCGTGGTCCGCAGTGATCAGCGCATGACCACTCACCTCATCGATCGCATCGAGCAGGTCTTGCACGCAGCCGTCGACGATCTCACAAGCCTTAACGCAGGCTTCGATCACACCTGTGTGGCCGACCATGTCAGGGTTCGCGAAGTTCACCACGACTAGGCCATACTTGCGGGACTTGATCGCTTCAACGGCTGCATCGCGGATGCCATAGGCCGACATTTCAGGCTTCTCATCGTAAGTCGCGCAATCTTTGCGGCTTGGTATGAGTGCACGGTCTTCGCCTGGGAATGGTTCTTCACGGTAATCGTTGAAGAAAAAAGTGACATGTGGAAATTTTTCAGTCTCGGCGCAACGAAACTGCGGAATGCCCTTGTCGGAAATATAGCCGGCGAGGATATCCTTCATCTTCTCAGGCTTGAAGAAAATGATGTTATCGCACAGGCCTTTTTGGTATTCGCTCAACGTCGAGAAGTGGATATCGAGCTTTTCACCACGATCAAAACCATCGAAGTCGTCTTGGATGAAGGCACGAGTCAATTCACGTGGACGATCACCACGAAAGTTGCAGAAGATCACCGAGTCGCCCTTCGCAATGATCGCAACTGGCTTGCCGTCGGCATCGAGCACAGCAGTCGGCGGACAAAATTCGTCGCCCTTGGTGCCTGCAGTCTCAGGATTGTCGTATTGGTATTGGATGCCCGCTTCAGCGGAGGACGCAGTCGTCTCGATGTTGCGACCCGTGAGGCAGTCGTATGCGCGTTGCACACGATCCCAGCGGTTGTCGCGATCCATCGCCCAGTAGCGACCAGAAAGCGATGCGATCTTGCCGAGGCCGATCTTCGCCATTTCAGCTTCAGCTTGGTTGATGAACTGCTTGCCACTAAATGGCCCAGTGTCGCGACCATCCGTAAAGGCATGCACGTAGAGTTTTTCAATGCCCTCATCTTTGGCGATACGAATCAGGCCGTAGAGGTGATCCAGCATCGCGTGTACACCCGCATCGGACACGAGACCCATGAGATGCAGCGCAGTGCCCTGCGCCTTCACATTGGCAAGCGACGCCTTAAATGTAACACTGTCCTTCACCGAGCCAGTTTCGATGCCCTTGTTAATGCGGACGAGCTCTTGATCTACCACGCGACCCGCACCGATGTTTTGGTGGCCGACCTCGGAGTTGCCCATAATACCGACAGGCAAGCCCACATCGAGCCCACATGCCATGATCTCAGTGCGAGGCCACTCGGCTGTGAGGCGATCTGCGCAAGGGGTCTTGGCAAGCTTTACCGCGTTGTAGGAGTCTTGCTCCGAATTATGATTCTCCCCCCACCCGTCGCGGATGATAAGGACTACTGGTTGATAGGAATCAGACATAAGTAATGTGTTGGAATGAAAATTCTAGAATTTGTTAAAAAAGATAGCCAAATTGCGACAGGCCGGAAATCGACAGAATCGCAAAGTATAGGAAAAGCAATGACACACCTTCACGTCGGCTGACGACATGTCCGCTCTTAAAGATCCATAGCAGCAGCACTGAAAGTAGCACGAGCGCAGGGAACTCGACTAACAGCAATTCATTGCGCACATCCATACCGGTAAAAGCCGACACACCGCCACCGATCAAGAGCATATTAAACAAGTTGGAGCCCACTATATTGCCGGCACACAGATCGCCTTGCCCCGCGCGCACCGCCGCGATCGAAGCCGCTAACTCAGGCAAACTCGTGCCAATCGCCACGATCGAGAGTCCGATAAACAGATCACTGATACCCATCCGAGTCGCAATTTCGACACTACACCCAACTAGAAAATCCGCGCCCAAGGCCAACGCTCCAGCACCAAGCGCAACGATCAACAAAGCCTTGCCCGTCGATTGTTGCTGAACCTGCTCAGCACCATCGACAAACTCATCGGCAACTAATTGAGAATCCTGCTGTTTGGCACCACGCACCATATAGACCAAATAGGCCACCGTCAGCCCCAGCAAGACCATGCCCTCAAGGCGATGAAATCCACCGCCAAGCGCAAACACGGCAAATAACAGCGTGACACAAATAAGTATCGGCACCTCGCGACGAATCAGACGTAGGTTGATCTTCAGCGGCGATATAATCGCTGCGATACCGAGTATTAGGCCGATATTGGCGATATTACTACCGAGGATATTGCCCAACGCGATGCCGGGATTGTCCTCAGCGGCCATCAGCGAGGTCGCCATTTCAGGCATCGAGGTCGCAATCGACACCACAGTCAGGCCGATGACCACCGGATTGATCTTCAAGTTGCTCGAAATCGCCACGGCGCCATGGGTCAACCAATCGCCACCGAAAGCCAGCGCGACAAATCCCACTAGCATCACAGCTAAGAGTGCCCATTGCGAGAAATCTGGATACGGAAGACTAATAAATGCGAGTGTCATTGGATTTTTAAAGAAAGGCGCTATAGGCGCCTGATTGATCGCAGTCTAACAAGCGCTAAAGCTAAACATCTGCGAGAAAATTCTGTGTGCTTGACTTGGGGATTCAAAAAAACACACTGCGCCGCTTTTACATGGCCCTCGGTATCTAAATCATGGCTCTAGACCTCAAGAATACGCTCAACCTCCCAGAAACCGCCTTTCCAATGCGCGGTAACCTCGTGGAACGCGAACCCGCTCGGATTGAGCACTGGGAAAAACTCGACCTTTACGGCAAAATCCAAGCCAAGAATGCCGCGGGGCCGAGCTTCATTTTGCACGATGGGCCACCGTTTACCAACGGCGACCTGCACCTTGGCCACGCCCTCAACAAGACGTTGAAGGACACCATCTTACGATTTAAGTGGATGCAGGGTTATAACGCCCCCTACATCCCCGGCTGGGACAGTCATGGCCTACCGATCGAGCACAAAGTCTCACGTGAGCTACAAGAAACGGGCCGCACCGACTACACCGCGCTCGAAGTGCGTGAAGCCTGCGCTAAATTTGCCGACAAATACCGTCTGAGCCAGCGCGAACAGTTCAAGCGTCTCGGAGTTTTAGCTGATTGGGACAATGAATATTGGACGATCCACCCAGAATACGAAGCGACTGAACTCGAAACTTTCGCCAGTTTCGTTGAAAAAAATATCGTTTACCGCAGCAAGAAGCCCGTTTACTGGTCCATCCCTTGCGCGACCGCTCTGGCCGAAGCTGAAATCGAATACCGTGACCACAAAAGTGTTTCGCTCTATGTAAAGCTCGACCTCTCCGCTGAAGCACTCAAGACACTCGCACTCGAAGAGCCCGCTTCGGTGCTGATATGGACCACCACGGCATGGACCTTACCTGCCAACATGGCAGTCTCGGTGAATCCAAAGATCGAATACAGCGCGATCAAGACCAGCAACCAAGGCACGGTTATCGTCGCCACGGCACTGCGCGATGAGGTCATCGAAGCCTGCAACCTCGAAGATGCAGAAACCATCAATACCTTCCTCGGCACCGCCATGGAGAAGCTTGAAGCGCGTCACCCATTCATTGACCGCCCTAGCCCGATCCTGCTAGCAGACTACGTCACCACCGAGAGTGGCACCGGTTGCGTGCACACGGCACCCGGCCACGGTCAGGATGACTACATCACTGGTATCAATAACGGCATCGAAGTGTATTGCCCACTAGATGACAACGGTTGCTACGTCGACGATGGCCAAGTGCCCGCTGAACTCGTGGGCCTCTCTGTGCTCGATGACGGAAAAATCAGCGCAGCCAACCGTGGGGTCCTCAAGATCATCGCTCAAAACGGCTCGTTAATCGCAAAGAAGACCATCAACCACAGCTATCCGCATTGCTGGCGCTCAAAGACTCCCGTGATTTTCCGTGCCATGGATCAATGGTTCATTGCACTCGATAAGGGTGGCGATCGTAAGCGCGCACTCGACGCACTCAAAGATGTGGCCTTCATTCCAGCTTGGGGTGAGAAGCGTATCCGTGCCGCAGTTGAGAACCGTCCAGACTGGTGCATCAGCCGCCAGCGCACATGGGGCGTGCCCATCCCCGCCTTTTATAATGAAGATGGCGAAGCATTCATCGACGCCGACGTCATTCGAGCCATCGCCAAGAAGGTCGCAGTCAGCGGCACCAACATTTGGTTTGAGCAAACAGCTGCAGAGCTGCTTGAAGGCATCACCCTGCCAGCAGCTTGGCCGACAACTGATCAGCTCAAATCTGGCACAGACACACTCGATGTCTGGATCGATTCTGGCACCAGCCATCGCGCAGTGCTTCAAAAACGTGACAACCTGAGCTGGCCCGCAGACCTTTACCTCGAAGGGAGCGATCAACACCGCGGCTGGTTCCAAAGCTCGCTCTGGACTTCCGTTATCGCCGACAAGGCAGCACCGTATAAGACTCTACTGACTCACGGCTTTGTCGTGAAGGAAGACGGCACCAAACTATCCAAGAGCGACGGTGCGGCACGCCCGCTCCCAGAATGGATTCAAAGCTATGGCGCAGACGTCGTGCGCCTCTGGATCTGCTCGCAGGACTACCGTAATGATGTGCCTGTCTCCGATAAGATCGTGCGCAATGTTTCGAACAGCTACCGGAACCTGCGCAACACCCTGCGCTTCCAGATCAGCAACCTCTTCGACTTCGACGCAACCACCGATGCAGTGCCACTTGCCGACCTCAACGCGATCGACAAGTGGGTGCTCAACGAGCTCGCACAACTCGTGCGTAAAGTTACCGAAGCCTACCAAGCCTACGAATTCCACCGTGCATTTAAGGATATCATTGATCCATTCTGCGCCAATGTGCTCTCGGCCACTTACCATGACATCCTCAAGGATCGTCTCTATACCTGTGCGCCCAATGATCCGCTCCGCCGCTCTTCACAGACTGCGATCAGCATCATCTTCAGTGTGCTCACACGCCTAGTCGCTCCATTGATACCTCACACTGCGGATGAGGCATGGAGCTATGCTCAAAACGATAGCGACTTTACCGACGAGCCAATCGCTCTTAGCGACTGGCCCGATGTGGACAGCGCATGGGATCAGCCAGCAGTCGCGGCCGACATCCGCGCCCTACGCTCATTCCTCTCCGAAAAACTCAACGATAACCTAGAACAACTGCGCCAAGATAAAGCCATCGGACAGAGTCTCGACGCGAAAGCAACGATCACTGGTTCGCTGAGTGATCCAGAATTCGCTCGCCTCAAACGTTACGAATCCGATCTACCGGAACTCTTTATTCTTTCACAGGTCATTGTCGTCGAAGATGACACTGCCACCGATATCTCAGCCGTAGTCGCGCATGCTGATGGCGTACGCTGCCCACGCAGTTGGCGCTGGGTGCCTGCGCTGGTCGAGACTGATACCTGGGGAGCGGTTTCTCCACGCTGTGCCGAAGCACTTAAGCAAATTTCACAAACTACCAAATAACACCTCACTTTATTCATCAATGACTGACAATAAGACCAAGGCACCCGCGGCTAAAAAGGCAGTAGCTAAAAAAACTGCCAGCAAGACTGTGGTTAAAAAATCCGCAGCGAAGACCGTTGCGAAAAAAGCTCCTGCGAAAAAAGCGACGACTAAAAAAGCCGCTATCGCCGTTCCTTTAGCAAAGAATCCATCCGTCGCACGCGAAGGTGAAGCTGCTAGCAAGAAAGCTGCACCGATGGCCTTCTCCTTTGATGACGTCGAGGCACTCGTTGCGACTCGTAAGAAGGAAATTAAGTCCATGCCCGAAGAGACGGAGGTCAAAAAGAAAATCGTGCCCGTTAAAAAGCAGATCATCGTTGAAGACACACCCGTTGAAAGGCGTGTGCTCGGCGCTGCCTCACTTGCAGATATTTTAGGCTTCAACCCAGCGGAAAAGAAGAAAGTCACTTCACTCGAAGATGAATCGATCCCGAAAAAGTGGAAGAAATATTACAAGCTCCTGCTCGATTTGCGGCAACACGTCAGCGATGAACTTGATCTCCACACCTCCGACACGCTGCGGCATACATCCCGCGATGAAGGGGATCACAAACTCGAATCCGACGCCGGCACCGATGCCTTTGACCGCGACTTTGCACTCAGCCTCGTCTCAAATGAGCAAGAAGCCCTCAACGAAGTCGAAGAAGCTATTCTTCGCATCAGAGAAGGTACCTATGGCGTCTGCGAAGTCACAGGTGAAACGATCAGTAAAGAGCGCCTCGCCGCTGTGCCATTTGCTCGCTACTCAGTCGAAGGCCAAGCTGAATTCGAGAAAAACCAACGTCGTAAGATCGAGCGTAATACAGTTGGACTTTTCGCTGACAGTGCCGATGCACCGAAGGTCACATCGGACGATGAAGAATAAACGCACGACACACATGCGCCTGAGATGAACAACACTATAGTTTGATACGATTCTGGCGTAGAGTCACTCGCTAGGAATGAATTTGACTGGCGTAAAGCCAGTCAATCGAGGCTTTTGGTAGCAAGCGCTTTTCTCCCACGATTTCCAGCATGACAGAACGGTCCCATTCCAAATTGAGCTCGAACACTTCAAGCACTTCAAGCACTTCCTACAAGAGATTGCTGATCACTGCGCTGATCGTATTTACGACCGACCAGCTCACCAAGATCTGGATTTTCAACACGATGGCGTTGGATAGTTATTTTTATCCGCATGATGCGGATGTCATCGAAGTGATCAAAAACTTTTTTTACATCGTGCACATTGGTAACGAAGGCGCGGCATGGGGAATGTTTTCAGGACATGGCGAAATCCTCGCACTCTTTGCATTGGTTGCACTCGCTACGATTTACAAATTCCGCCACGCACTTGAGCTCCACCGCAAGACGATGCAACTCGCATTTGGCTTACTGATCGGCGGTGTACTCGGCAACCTCGTTGATCGCCTGGTGCACGGACATGTCATCGACTTCCTGGATTTCCATTTAGGCTTCACCATTCCTTGGGTGCTGCCGCATGGTCGCTACCCCGCGTTTAATGTAGCAGACTGTGGCATCGTGATCGGCGTATTCGCCTACATCATCTTGAGCTTCTTTCAAACCGAAGCCTCTGAAGAAAAAACGTAGATGATCATCAAAATGGTCGGCATCATTATCACTGCGGCGACTTTTTTATATACTCTGCTGATTGAATGCTATTTCAGTACACGACCAGATCTATGCCATCGAAGAACACTGCCAGCAGCTGATCAAATTCGACCCTGAAGTAACTACCGGTAAAAGCATTCATCTAACAGTTGACTACCCTAGGCATTGCATTCACTGCGATTCCCCTGTCAGATGCGCGACTCATGCAGACCGCTTCGCTCTCCCCCTACTTCATTGACCGCGTTTCACACGTCCGCGAGGACAACGTGTGGATTCAAGCGCAGCTCCACGCTGGCAGCACACGACTGATCGCCGTCTATCAATCATCGGTACTCTGTCACAATAACGACCCCCGGCGTCCCTGTTTCCTCTCTTATTCGCAAGCGACCGCCCCCCCTGGGACCTCGGTCTTTTTAGGGCAGGTCGATGGCATCGCCTACTTTACCCTGTCGATTCAAACTAGCGCAGCTGCTGAACAACTCTGCAATGCACAGCAGGCAACCTTCCAAGCTTACGCCATATCTGCGCCGATGCTGGAGTCTGACTATCACGAACTACTCTCACTGGCCTGCTTTACCAACTACTGGCATAGTCGGAATCAGTACTGTGGCAGCTGCGCTAGCGCTACGGAAATCTGTAGTGCGGGGCACATGCGCGTCTGCACCTCAACGGACTGCGCGCAGCGATACTTCCCCAGTATGGATCCTGCCGTCATCGTATTAATTGAACATAAGGATCGATGCCTGCTGGGCCGTCAGCCGCATTGGCCCGAAGCCATGTATTCCACATTAGCTGGCTTCGTCGAACCCGGTGAAACCATCGAAGCCGCCGTGGCTCGCGAGGTAAAAGAAGAAGCTGGTATTCATGTCGAAGAGATTCGCTACCATTCCTCTCAAGCATGGCTTTTTCCCAATTCGCTCATGCTCGGCTTCAATGCTAAAGCCACCAGCACAGACCTACAACTGGACACCAACGAACTCGAAGCTGCCGCCTGGTTCACCCGCGATCAAATCCGAGCCACGCCGCAGATGCTGCCCAACACACAGTCGATCTCATACGCGCTGATTCAGGATTGGTTAAATCGCTAGCGGCGCCGAAACAGTTGTCGACGGAGGCCTGTCGTTGGAGGTCTGTCGTTGAATAGCACTGATAATCGTCGTAAGAACGCTCGTACGGACAGACAATCTCATATAAAGACTGGCACAACCGTTGCCAATCAAGCAAGCGTCTCAGTAGCCACGTAAATCCAGACCATCGCTTTGAACCATTTCTACACGCTGGCCCATCTTCTTTTGAATCACACCAAAGTGATGCTCCTCTTCTGGAGTAATCAGCGAAATGGCC
>JBLHTV010000039.1:0-13140 GCA_047627755.1 Lentimonas sp.
CCTGAATAGTCGAATTCACAGGCTTGGCCGATGACGATCGGGCCGGAACCAATGATAAGAATTGTCTGTATGTCGGTGCGTTTTGGCATAAATTGGTCGAAAGGGTGGATTTTTTGCACTCCCATGCAAGCACGAAGAGACGCCAGATTTGCTGGAGAGTCATTTTTTTCGCGTCGCAATTTCTTACTTGGGCTGTTGTCGTAAACATTAGTTTATACGCTAATTATTTTTTATGACCCAAAACAAGAAGCCAGTCATCTTTGTCGCCACCGTTTTAATCGTCCTGATGGTCCTGCCGGTCATCGTGCTGATGGTCTCTAAAGGAGGTGATTCCACTGCGGGAAATGGGTCGAAAATTTCGATTCCGAACAGTGAAAAAACTAGCGAATCAGTGGACTTTGATCTGCGTCAACTTGTGGAGCGTGCCGAGAAGTTGCTGAGCGAAGATCTGGCAGCCGCACTGAGAAAGGGCGATGTGTCGCTCGATTTTATGGCGGAGCTAAGCAAGAATGTCGAAAAGGCGGAAGACGCGCTAGCGGCAGGGGAACTCGGAACAGCCGAGCAATACTATAGCAGTGTGGTGGCAGCGGCGGATGCACAGCTCGACGCTTTGAAATTGGCCGAGACCGCTCGTGCGCTGAATGAATCGACTTATGCGGAACTCAAGCGCCTCGAATATTTGAAGACCGCCTTTGAAAATACTTATCGTGAAGCGGTGGAGACTTACAATCAGGGGCTGCGCGATTTGAATGCGGGCAATCATACAGAGAGTGTTGATGGCTTTGAAATGACGAGTGCGATTCTAGGTGATCTTGAAGGTCGTTCGATTCAACAAGTCGGAGGCATGCTGGAAGCGGCAAATGCCGCATTGGGCGAGCTGGACCTAGTCGCAGCTCGATCCGCATTTGAGCAGGTGCTCCAAGTCGATTCGGCGAATGTGGCGGCCAGTGATGGGCTTGCCATGGTGAGTGCGTTGGAGGGAATTTCCGCGGAGGTGCAAGCAATCAAAGCGCTCGAAGATGTAGGTGAACTCGATGCGGCGTTGGCTCAGCTGACTGAGTTACTCACTCAAAATCCCAACAATCCATTTCTGCTCAAGGAGCGAAAACGAATGGAAGCACGTATTTTAGAACGTAAATTCAAGGCAGCCCTTAAGCTCGCCACGTCCGCGGAGGCCGAGGGCGATTTACCTGCCGCGATTGCCGCACTGGAAGCTGCGATTGCGATGCGCCCGAGCCCGGAATTGACCGAACGGCTCAATCAGCTCAAGGCGAAAGAACTGGCCGCTCGCTTGGAGGTGCTGTTGGAGACTGGTTATAATGCCTTGAAGAATGGGAGTTATGATGCCGCTCGGAAGTTGTATCGAGCAGCGGTCGCTATTGCTCCCGATTCCAAGGAGGCGCGCACCGGCCTCGAGAAGGCCTCCAGTCTCTACTTAGCAAATATTCGTTATAGTCAGAACGTGACTTCAGCGGCGAAGTATTTAAAGGAAGGGCGCTTCCCACTCGCAGCGAAGTTTTTTAATGATGCCATGGCGAGTCGCCCCAGCACTGTGCCCCCGAGTCAGGTTCAGGAAGAGTCGCGTATTCGTTCTGAGTTGGCAGTGCAAAGCCAGGAAGTCAGTGTGCATATCGTTTCCGATAAGAAGACCTATGTCAGTTTGATCGGGGTGTTTGCTCCGGACCGCTTTAAGGAAAAGGAGCTAAAGTTGTATCCGGATGTCTATAAATATACTGGCAAGCGAAAGGGCTATCGGACGGTCGAAGTCGAATTTAAGGTAGATGCTCGAAACCCTGTTAAACTTGAAGTGATCTGCACCGAAAAACTATGAGTCGTTGTTCTCAATTAGTGGCACAGGCGATCTTCCCAATCGGAATGCTGCTGTTTTCCGTGCTTACCCTTAACGCCGGGCCGGATCCCGATCTGTTTGACGGACGGGTCGCGCCGCCACCGTCAGAATCTGCAGGATTTACTGAATCTGGTGGTAGCGAGGGTGCGAGTGGTGGAGCCGAGCAGAGTGCCGACAGTGGCCCTGGAGCGGCGACATCGAAGGCATCGGAGGCGCGTGACTTCAGTCAAATAGAAGGTGTCACGAGCGGAGAGCCGGTGGCAACCGAAAGTTCTAAAACGGGCGTGTCCGCAAATTCCGGCACTGCTTCAGAGGCAGCGCAAAATGCTGTGTCAGGCACTGGCGAAACATCGACGACGTCGACCGCTGGGCGCGATTTTAGTCGTGTCGGGGAGGTTGGTGGTGGTGGATCTGTTGAAAGTACGAGTTCTAAGTCAGGGGCGGCCACGCCAGGCGCTGGCAGTGGTGGCGTAACATCGGTTGACGGTGCTGCCAACGGTGGCAGTGGAGGAGGCTCAGGTGTGCCGGGCGAAGAAATGACTGGCACTGGCGGTTCAGGCGGCGGAGGCGCACCGACTGAGCGTAGTTTCGAAGATTTTGGTTTTGGAGCGACTGGTGGACCGAGTAGCACGGTCAAAGTGTATGAGTCCAAAAGTGCGACTGTACCGCCGCCGCCGGATTCGTCCAGTGGCTCTGTGCCGCCTAATACAAGCACGCCAAACGCTGGATCAGGTGCGGGTGCTTCCACGCCGGGGGTGGAAGCTGGCAGTGGCGACTATGGTTCGGATTTACCTTCAGGTCTGTAGATATGGAAATTTCAAACCCCAGATATAATACGAGGCAATTGAGGGCTCTCGGGTGGCTGATATTGGTCTTATTGATTGGTTCTGCTAATGGCGTTGCGCAGAGTGTATCAGAGGTTCGCGTGATCGAAGAGTCTGCGATTTCGTATACAGGATTTTTGTCGAAGGCTCGGTTTGATCAGCGTTTCCCTGGGCAGATAAAGGCAGGAACCGCTGATTTATATAGCGGGTGGTATGTGATCTATAAGCACGAGAGTCTGAGCTATTATTTCGGGCCGATCCTGCTCGAGTCCACTGGGCAGGATTACTTGGAGCAGTTGACGCAAACCGTTGAGGCAGCCGTACAGCAACGCCCGTCGATTACTGATTATCGCCTAGAGCTGAGTTTTGAGCCGAGCACTAGTGCTGGTGAGGGGAGTGAGAGTGAGAGTAGCGAGAGTGAAGATAGCGAGCGTGGCTATGATTCACCGCCTCCACCTCCGCCGCCAACCAATATCTGGTCGCTGATGCGGAGTATCTTTGGAATCTAACCGCTGTTTTCGGGTTTGCTATCGAGCGAGGTCTTGACATCTCACAGTGAGATGCAGGAGAAAAATATTTATCTAAAAGCCCTGGAGGCTGAGCAGAGTGGTGACTGGGCGAAGGCGCATGAGATGGTTAAAGGCATGGTAACTGCCGAGGCGGCGTGGGTGCATGCCTATCTGCATCGAGTCGAAGGCGATGAAGTTAAAGCCGAGTATTGGTATAATCGTGCGGTGCAACCAGTCTGCAACACCAGCTTGGATGCGGAGTGGAAGGCATTGTACGCGGATTTTGAGGGCTTGGATCGCTGATAATTTTTGGGCGCCACTCAGTTCAACTCGCTGGGTTTAGGATTTTGTGTTTTCTGTGATTTTTGTGGTTAACACTTTCCGTGTTGTCGCTAAAGTCGGCCACACATGACACTGAACGACCTAGGATGGAACGCACGCTTTGAAGCGGAATTTGCAGATTGCCGAGACAAAGGCTGGGTGCCTGCGCGTCTGATTCGGGATAATAAGATCTCGTACGGTGCGGTGCTTGATGATGGTACTGAAATGGAGGTGGCTCTAGGTGGTGCGGTCTACCACGAGGCGCAGACGGATGCGGAATTGCCTGCGGTTGGTGATTGGGTCGCACTGGAAATGGGCGCTGAGGGCAATGAGTACGAGGGCTTGATTCGTGCGCGCATGGAGCGGCAGACTTGTCTCTCGCGTAAAGCTCCGGGCAAGGGTACCGAAGAGCAGGTGATGGCTGCCAATGTGAATGTCGTGTTTGTCGTGACCGACGCTGGGCAGGATTTTAATCTACGCCGAATGGAGCGCTATTTTACGGTGATGCTGCGTAGTGGCGCACGCTCGGTAGTGTTGTTGAACAAGAGTGATCTGTATCCCGATGAGATCAATCAGATGGCGAAAGAGGCATTGGAGGCACTGAGCCCAGATGTTGAGGTGATTCTGACGTCTGCAATCGAAAGTTCGGGAGTCGATGCGATTCGGAGTTATCTGGAGCCAGGGGTGACGATCGCGTTGATTGGCTCCAGTGGTGTGGGTAAGTCTTCGCTGATCAATCAATTAATCGGTCAGGATTGGCTCTGGACGGGTGAGGTGAACGGCGTGACAGGCAAGGGGACGCATACGACGACGGCGCGTGAGTTGTTGCCACTGAAGGCAGGTGGTATGCTGATTGATAACCCTGGGATTCGCGAGGTGCAGGTCTGGACCGATGCCAAAACGTTGAAGGAAAGTTTTCGCGATTTCGACGAGGTCGCCACTCAATGTAAATTTCACGATTGTAAGCATCGCTCCGATTTGGGCTGTGCGATTCAGACGGCGATCGAAGCGGGCGCCTTGAGTCGTGAGCGCTTTATTAATTATCTGAAACTCGATTTTGAACTGGAGAAACTCAGCCAGCGTAAGAAAAAACGCGAGCTCACCGTGAGTCGCCGCACCCGCCGCGAGCTGAATTCTAAAGGTGAGAAATATAGCCGCAAGCCACCTCGCGCGGGGCGACGTTAATTCAGGATTTAATAATCCTCGTCGTCGAGCTTGCGGTACAGGCAGATGTCGCGGTCACCGAAGTAGGCGACTAGGATCGCGCCCTCGCCGGCAACGGCGTCAAACAGTTTGAGCATCATTTCTTGCTCACCTGGCCATGGGTAAACGAAGAATAGATCCACTTCTTCAATGTCAATATCCATGCCTTCGTAGCGCGGATTGCCCTCGACGCTATAGCCGAAGCTATCGTCGCGCACGATGTCGTGTCCGCTTAGTGCATCGTAGCTGATGAAGCCGTCGGGGATGTAGCTGACGGGTAGAAACTTTGCGTCGAGGCCTTGGTCGGCGAGCAGGGATTCAGCCTTTTCGACGAGCGTTTCTTCAATTTCGATGCCGTGTGCTTCGTAGCCAAGCAACGCGGCAAATCCAGTGCCTACACCGAAGCCGCTGCCCCATTCGATAAAGGTCTCACCGAGGGGCAGACCTTGCTCAGTGACGTGGCGTAGCGCAGCGTAAACTTGCGCGGGTTCGCTCGGTACATAGCGCGGGTAGCGCTTGTTGAGCTTCTGCTCGTAGAAGTCGTCGCAGCGACGGTCGGCTTCGTCAATGAAGGCTGCAACCTCGGGCGGCAGTTTGCGGTCTTCGACGGTGTATGGGATTTCTTCGTAGGACACGGGTAGTGAAGAGTGATAGTTATAGTGGTAGTGAAAGCTGTGCCTTAACAAATGCTGGAGGGAAATGCTCTGTCATTTCTATGCGTATAAAATGGCAAGCTGGTTGGTCGTCGGTGGCAACGACGGAGCGTTACCCTCCAGCAATAGAGCTAGATCCATTCTTTTTTATGTATCGCCGAGCAGACGTGTGATGTCGCGGCGGTCTTTCTTGGTTGGGCGACCTGCGCCTTTGTGGCTGAAGACTTTGGCGTTCTCGCGTTTTTCGCGGGCTGCTTCATATTCGGATTCGGGTGTTTGATCTTCGAAATAGTCGGGCAGGAGTGCCGCGCCGACACGTTTCTCGGTGAGCCCGACGACGCATAGGGTTCGGGTGAGTGCTTTGGTGCGTGCGATAATGGTGTCGCCAGCCCGAATTTTTGCCGAGGGCTTGGCAATAATACCGTTGTGCCGAATCGCGGAACCGCGACAGGCTTCGGCGGCATCACTGCGTGTTTTATACACGCGCGTTCCCCAGAGCCATTTGTCTAAGCGGACAGATTCCATTCTTTGTATGTTCGAGCTGAGAGTGTTATCGGTTGCTGAGGGCGGTTGCCATTTTCTCGAGGCCTTCAAGGAGTCGGCTGCGCGGGCAACCGAAGTTGAGACGCAGATGCTGGATGCCGTCAAAAGGAATGCCGTCGGATAGCCCGACACCATTGTCTTCGAAGAATGTTACCGGCTTCTCAAGCTCCAGTCGTGTGACGTCAAACCACGCCAGGTAAGTCGACTCCATCGGGCGGAAGGTGATGCCTGGAATTTGCTCTTTGATGAACTGGTAGGTGAGTTCGTAGTTGCCGCGCAGGTAGGTGATCAGGGCCTGGCGCCACGCTTCGCCGAGGTTGTAGGCGGCTTCGCAACCGGCATAGCCGAAGCAGTTCACTTCGGTGATGATGCCGCGGATGGTTTTCTGAAACTGCAGGCGCAGCTTGGAATCTTCGATGATGGTAAACGCGCACGCGAGGCCGGGCAGATTGTAGGTCTTGCTCGGAGCCATGAGGGTGACGGTGCGCGCGGCGAGGCTTTCGCTGATTTTCGCGGTGACGATGTGCTGTGCGTTCGCGTCAAACACTAAGTCGCAGTGGATCTCGTCGGAAATGAGGATTAGGTCGTGCTTCTCGCAGAAGTCGCCGAGGCGGCTGAGCTCTTCTTTGGTGTAAACGCGGCCGACCGGATTGTGCGGACTGCACAGAATGAACAGCTTGGTGTTTGGCTGCACCGCGGCTTCCATGGCCTCGAAGTCGAGTGTCCACTGGTCGTCGGCGTCGAGGCAAAGCGAGGTTTTTATCAGTTCACGATTGGCGTAGTCAGGTGCGCCGAGGAACGGCGGGTAGACGGGCGTCGCAGTCATCACGGACTCATCGGCTGCGACGTAGGCGTGGCAGCAGAGATTGATCGCGGGTACGAGGCCCGGCAGGAAGTTGAGCCAATGGGCCTTCGCACTGTAGCCGTGTTGGCGATCTAAGTAGTCGAGGACGGCCTGAATCGGAGCTTCGTAGGGGATGGTATAGCCGTAGATGCCGTGGTCGAGGCGCTGCTGGAGGGCGGCGATGATTTCGGGCGCGGTGGTGAAGTCCATGTCCGCCACCCAGAGTGGTAAGATGTCGCGGCCCTTGTATTTGTCCCATTTGAGGGAGCCGTGGCCAGTGCGATCGGGGCAGGTGTCGAAATTGTAATCTTGTGCGCTCATGTGGGCCCACGATCAACTGCGTGTTGTATTCCTGCAAACTCAATTCGTTAAAAACTAATTAGATCAGTGAGAATGTACTGACGTCAAATAAGCCCTGATCCGATATTTTCAGCTTTGGTATGACGAGTAGTGCCATGAATGAGAGCGTCATGTAGGGTGAGGCGAGTGGGCAGCCGAACTGCTTGGCGGTGTTGGATAGTGATGTGAATGCGCGCGCGACGTCTTGGCATGTTCCGGTGCTCATGAGTCCTGCGATCGGCAGTGGTAAGGTCTTTTCGATACCGTCGGTGGTGAGGCTGAGGCCTCCTTGCGCTTGGATGATTAAATTGGTGGCGCGGCACAGGTGCTCCGTGCTGGTGCCAACTACGACGATATTATGGCTGTCGTGTGAGACGCTTGAGGCGATAGCGGCATCTTTTAGGCCGAAGCCTTTTATGAGTGCGACGGCTGGAGGTGTGTCGGCATATCGATTAACGACGGCGATATAGCAGAGGTCCTGTTCGGGATTTGCGCTTTGTGCAGTTGCCTCGGTTTCGTCGGTTATGATCTGTCCGTCAAGTGCGACAATGATTCGGCGTGCGCCGTCGGTGCAGGGGAGTTTAAAATCACTCGGTTGTTTCTGCGTTGCATCGAATCGATTGATCGGGGTGGTGGGTAAGTAAGGGAGTGTGCTCTGTCCATTTTCGGCGACTAATAGGCCAGACTTCCAGCAGCGCAGACAGCGCATCGTCGTGAGCGAATCGAATTCGGCGATGTCGGCGGAATCACCGATTTGCAGGCACCCTAGGTTGAGCCCGTAATGCTGAATCGGGTTGAAACTGGCTGCGCGTAGCGCACGCATGGGCTCGACTCCATGGCCGATGGCGCGGGCGATGAGTGCATTGATATGAGAGATGGCTAAGTCATCGGGATGTTTATCATCACTACAAAAGAAGCAGAGCTCGGGAAATTCGTTAAGCAATGGCCAGAGGGTGTCGAAGTTACGTGCGGCTGAACCTTCGCGAATTGCGATTTTCATGCCGAGTCGGCATTTCTGACGTGCTTCATCCAAGGTAATGCTCTCGTGGTCGGTTTCAATGCCAGCGGAGGCGTATTGCTGCAGCGCTTCGCCGGTGACTGCGGGGGCATGGCCGTCGATGCGTTTGCCACGAATCTTTGCTTTTTCGATGATCGCCATCATGCGAGGATCGCGGCTGATGACGGCTGGGAAATTCATGACTTCGGCGAGATATCGGATCTCGTCTTTGGCGAGTAGTTGATCGACTTCGTCCGGCCCAAAGTTCGCACCTGCGGTTTCGAATGGTGTGGCTGGCACGCAAGAGGGCGCGCCAAAGTAAATGGCAAATGGAGTGCGTTTGGCGTCTTCGAGCATCCACTCGACTCCGGGGATTCCGAGCACATTTGCAATCTCATGGGGGTCGCTGACCGATGCTACGGTGCCATGGGTGAGTGCTGCACGGCCAAATTCTGAGGGGGGTAGTAGGGAGCTCTCAATATGGACATGCGCATCGACGAGTCCGGGGCAAAGGTAGGTGTTATACGTCGCCTCCGGAGTGAGCTCGATCGCGCTGATGTGGCCATCTCTGAGGGTGATTTTCCCGGGAGCAATGGTGCCTGTGATAACGTCGACGATATTTCCATATAAACAAATAGGATCACTCATAAGCTCACAGTTGTTGCACTTGAGCGATTAGACCTCAAGTGGAATCGGGTAGCGGTCATCTGCGGCAGTGCGCATCCGTCGCATGTCCTATTTCTGCGAAATCAATTCGTTAAAAACTGACGAGATAGATGGAGCCTTGAGAGACTTGTTCCGCTTGTTCGGCCGAGATCCAGCGTTCTTTATACGCAGGCCCCCACGAATCGCTGACTGCGATTTCGCCAGTCGCTTTGTTGTAGCCGATGATCATGCAGGCGTGCGCGGACATGATATCTTTTGAGAGTTCAGTCGCACGGGCGCTTGCTTGAGTGTCTTTGGCCCAAGTCTCCCAGTCGGCGACTGATTCTCGCTGCTGAGTTCGTTGATTGACATATTGGTTATATGCATTTGAGGAAAACATTGTCCAAATCATTGGCAGCCCTTGATCGATATATTTCTGAATAGTGCGGATTTTAATCGGCTCGTTGAGCTGCTTCATTGTACGACTCTGAGAGGCGATGTATCCGTCGATTGAGGCAATGATCGCGCTGAGTGAGGTGCCGCCGCCTATTTCGGTCTGACCTGCCATGGCTAGGATATACATATCGGCTGGGATTTGCATGTAGCGCAGGTAGCGTTCGAAGGTTGCGGGCACGCAGTAGCCCTTTGGGCCTTGGTTCACCATCGGAATATTGTCGATGATGACATCGCCGTTGGGGCGCGTTATAATATTCTGTGTCGTGAGTTTGCGCAGGGCGGCGTCGGAGAATTTCTGGCCACGACCTTTGTTGTCTGCAGATGCGCTGCTGGTTATTCTGAGGCTGACGTATTCGTCCTCTTGTGTGGCGAGTAGGAGTGAGTGACCGTTCCAGTCCCAGCGTTGTATGAGCTGTTTGATGCCACGCCCGCTGCCGTATTGTTGTTTTTCGGGTTCCCCTAGCGCGTCGCTGATGCGTGTGATAATGTTGTTTGTGTCGCGTTCGATGGCTGCTTGCATCGCTTTGATTTCGTCTTTGATAGGAGGGTTGCTAAACTTGAAATCGCCCTTATTGGCAAAGACGATGCTGATTAAAGCAGCTTGATTTTCTGCTCCATAGATGACCGCAGAGTATGGGCGCGCCTCAAGTATTTGATAGGTCGCAGGAGGATAGTATCGGAAGCTGGATTGAGTCTCCGTCTGAGATTCGAGTGGCCATTTCAGTCGCTGCGCGACTTCGTCGGGCGCATCATCCCATAGTTTATTGTCCTTTAATAAGGAGATTCCTAGCAGCTCGTTGATTATTTGAAAGCGTGACTGCTCCTGTGTCGCGAGATCGATGATCGCTTGATGGCTGTGCGATGACAATCGATCGCGGTCGAGCCAAGTGGTATTACCGTTCTGAAGGCGTATTTGTATACGCGTGTCTTCGATCTCCAGAACTGCAACGTCAATGGCCGTGCCTTCTTTGTTCGAGAGCGTGAGGCCGTTTAGCGAGTGCAGTGCGCAGATGAGCGCGAGAATGAGAACGGTGGGGGTACTCTGTATTACTTTCATCTTCTGTATCTGGTGTAAATACAGCTAATTTAGAGGCGCCGCTTATGGCAAGGGGGATGTGATGTGTTTTTCTGTTCAGGCGATGTCGGTTTTCTTATGATTAAACATGGTGGTGCTTGTTTGAGTGAGTGGATGTGACCAGTACTATACTGGCGCGTGTCATGTTTTGTGATTTTGGAAGGCTAGAGAATAGCTTGCCCGACACGGAACCGCAGACCAACAAGCACCCCACGATAGAGTCTCCCGCAGAGGCGCAGAGTTTTCTGAGGCAACCAAAACAGGAATATCACAAAAGGACTGTAAGTGAGGAAAGTGCCCAAGTCGACAACCTGCTAGCTCTGCGCCTCTGCGCGACGGAGGTCTGCCGTCGATGGCGTAGCAAAACTACAGACCAGCAGCTACCGCAATTGATCTCGATCTGAGACGCAGAGCGGTTTTCAGCACCATCCGTAATCACAGTCTGATGATTGAAATAACTTCGCCAATACGCTCCATTTTGAGAGATGCTTCGCTCATTCTGTTTTCACAAATCTTCATGCGCGGGGTGCGATCAAATTATGGCTTAATTGTATGCGCTTTAAAAGAGGGTCAATAGGCGGCGAAATTGGATCCGATGCTTGCTCGCTTGAGTGTTGATCTTCGTGGATTGACACTTGAGAGTGCGACTATGTTAGATAGCGAAAATGAACCAGAGGTGAAACCAGCATTGGAGTGGCTTAGTGAGCGCTACCCAGATAGTCCGCGTAAGCGCCTCAAGGATTGGTTTGCGAAGGGACGCATTCAGTTGGATGGCGTGGTCATCAAGAAGCCGCATGAGCAGATCGCGGATCCAGGTGATGGGTTGTCGATGGCCGAGACGCCACCGCCGGTCTTTTTTCGGTACTTGCCAACACGCATTCACGCGCAGGCCACTTTACTTTATATTGATAGCTCGTTGGCGATTGTAAACAAGGGGGCAGGATTGTTGTCGGTTCCTGTTCCTGATAGCAACCAAGTGTCCGCGCTGTCAGTGTTGGAGAAGTTTTTGCAAGGTAAAGGTGCGACGGAATTAGACCAGCAGAAGGGCGTGCATCGTAAGCGCCTGATTCCTCTGCCGGTGCACCGATTAGATCAATATACCAGTGGTATTATTTGTTTCGCGATGAATCCGAAGGCACGGGAGTCGTTGGTTCGTCAGGTTCGGGATCACACTTTTTTGCGCGAATATATGGCGATTGGTGATGGGAAACTCGATCAAAAGCGTGGCGAATGGCGCGCTTGGTTCCGCCTCGATGAAGAAGGCATGTATCAAACTGTCTTTGAAACCGAAGAAGAGGGCGCCACTGAGGCGATTAGTCGCTATGAAGTGGTGGAGGAGTATTCGTGGCCGACTGCGATTAAGGGCCAACGCCATACGGTCAGTAAGCTTCGCCTTCGTTTGGAGACTGGCTTGAAGCATCAGCTGCGAATTCACGCTGCCGGTGCGGGCGTGCCGTTGCTCGGCGATCGTCACTATCACCCTGATTATAAGTCGGCTTTGGAAAATAAAGGCGGGATGCCCTATAATGTGCAACGTCAGGCGCTGCATGCTTCAAGCCTTGGGTTGGTGCATCCTGAAACGGGCAAGATGCGTCGGTTTACTTGTAAATTTACCAAAGATCTGGCTGATCTTGAGACGATGCTTCGCAATAAATCGGAGGGGCAATGATCTGTGCCGTAGCCGATTGGCTGCGGGCTACTACTTTTTTTAAACAACAAGATTGAATGAAACCACGTATTAAACTCGCGGAGTCGACGACTGCTGAAGGCGGTGCCATGGCACTGTATGAGCATGATGGTAAATATTGCATCAGCTATAGTGGGCAGGAGTTGATGCATTCGGGGGCGAGTGCATCGGAGATTTTATTGGGAGAAATTGGCGTCGAGCTATTGGATCGTGACGCTGAAGCGCGCATTTTGATCGGTGGGCTCGGGCTTGGTTTTACCTTACGCAGTGTCCTGGAGAGTATGGGCGCGGCAACGACGGTTGAACTGATTGAGCTGTTGCCGGAAATAGTCAGCTGGAACCGAGAGTATTTGAAGTCACTGAATGGCGCGTTGTTGGATGACCCTCGTGTTGAGATTCATACTACGGATGTGGTGGCTTATGTGCGAAAGGCTGAGCGTGAGCGTTACGATGTGATCTTAATGGATGTAGACAACGGCCCGGTTGCAATGGTTTCAGAGACGAATAAGTCCCTCTATTCAAACAGTGGCTTACGCTGGATGCGTGCATCATTGAAGCCTACCGGGCGAGCGGTCTTTTGGTCTGCGGGCCCAGACCTTAGGTTCGAAGACCGTCTGAAGCGCGCTGGATTTCGTGTGACTAAGGTGCCAGCAAAGGTGCATGCAGGTTCTAAGCGAGCGGCGTATCTACTCTACGTGGCCAATTACAAGTAGGCTGGCACGGCTGTTTTGCTCTGCTTATTCGCTAGGTTGGTAGTCAAGATCGACTATATTATGTCATTTTGCGTTGCAGATTGGGTCTGATCTGGCTCTGGATGGGGGTTGCGCTCGAATTTATTGAAGCGTAAGTAGCTAGTAAGTAGCTAGTTGCGATGTGGTTAAATAAAAGAGTCTTTTTTGTAAAAAAAGAGCTTGGCAAGCGAGATAAAGTTACCCACTTTCTGCGACCTTCTCAGGGGATACGGCGCAAGTCTAATCCACTAGAAGATGTTCTTTATCAATCATTTAAGTATTAAATTAAAAATAAATACATTATTTGAAATAAAAGACTTGATGGAGTGAATGTTTAATGCATTTTCCGTCATCCACTTAAGCGAAGCAGCGATGCCGACCTTAAGCGTTCTTTAATGAGTCGAAAGTATTGCTAAATAAGTTTTTTAAGAAAACTGAAAAATAGTAATTGACGCGTGAGAGTG
>JBLHTV010000040.1:0-13128 GCA_047627755.1 Lentimonas sp.
GACCCCAGCGATTTTGTAGCCAGGGCAGTCTGCGATACCGCCTGAAGTTTCGATGAGTTGAACGGTAGTCATTGTGGGAAAGTGGGAATGTATTAAAGTGGTAATGTGTTGCTCTGACTTCTGTTCTCTGACCTCTGAACTAAACCAGCCCGGCAGTTTCTTCGAAACCGAACTTTAGATTGAGGAGCTGTACTGCTTGGCCGCTGGCTCCTTTTAGCAGATTATCAATGGCTGAAGTGATCACGAAGTTTTTAGTCCGCGGATCGTAGATTGCAGAGATGTCTGCTCGGTTGGTGCCAGTCACGTATTTGGTGTCAGGATACGTGCCGCTTGGAAGCACGCTGACAAAGGGCTTGTCGGCATAGGCGGCATCCCAAGTCGAGTAGACGTCTTGCAGTGAGCCGATCGCTTTGGCCACGATCGTGGTGGAGATCCCTCGCGACATTGGTGCGAGGTGCGGATTGAATTGCACGATGCAATCAGTGAAGGCGGCTTTTTCAAGTTGCTCTTCGATTTCAGAAAGGTGCCTATGCTTGGGCATACCGTAGCCCTTCATACTCTCGTTGCGTTCGCAGTAGATGAAGTCTTCTGCGACTTTCCGACCTGCGCCGCTGACGCCGCTGTAGCTGTTAATCACGATGCCCGATGGCTTAATAATGCCAGCTTTTAGCAGAGGAATGAGTGGCAGTTGCACGCTGGTCGGATAGCAACCCGGGCAAGCGATGAGCGACGCGTGCTTCCATTTGTCGCCCGCGAGTTCGGGGATAACGTAGGGAGCAGCTTGGAGTAAATGCGGTGCGGGGTGCGGTTGGCCGTAGTAGTCTTCGTACACCGCTGTCGAGCTGAGCCGGAAGTCGGCGCTTAGGTCAATGATGGTTTTGCCTGCTTGGAATAGCGGATCTGCATATTCCGAGGCAACGCCGTGTGGCAGTGCGAGGAAAAACACATCCAAATCGTCCCGGGCGGCGAGCTCAGCCGGATCTGAATTACTAAACTCAAGGTCGCCTACTAAATGCCGTAGTCCTGGCATGACATCTGCAACTGGCTTACCAGCTAGCGAACGCGAGGTGACTGCAGCCAATGTCACGTTTGGATGGCGTGCAAGTAGCCGAACTAGTTCTTCTCCGGAATAGCCGGATGCTCCAATGACTGCTGCGTTCATGATAATGAAAGTGAGGAAGTGAGACTGGTGAGTAGAATCAAGGGCGAGGAGGGTGGAGGCGATTAGGAATTCGTAAAAATAAAAAACCCCCCAAGGCACGTAAAACGGCCTTGGAGGGTTTGCAAAAAATGCGTCCTGCCGCTTGGCGGTTTAACGTTTCGAGAACTGGAAGCGTTTACGTGCGCCAGGTTGACCTGACTTCTTGCGCTCGCGGGAGCGTGGATCGCGCTTCATGTGGCCTTGTTGCTTGAGTGGCACACGAAGTTCACTGTCCATTTTTTCAAGAGCACGGGCGATGCCGAGACGAGTTGCACCCGCTTGACCATTCAGTCCGCCGCCTTCTGCTTTCACTGTAATGTCAACTTGATCTGCTAACTCAACTGTAGTGAGCGGAGAAAGGGCTGATCGTGTGAAGTCTTCAGTCTTGAAGTAGTCTGCTGGCTCTTTGCCATTGACTAAGATCTTGCCAGTGCCGCGAGTTAGGCGGACGCGTGCGCGCGCTTTTTTACGGCGGCCGACGGTTACAAATATTTGTTCGCTCATTATAAGTATTCTAAAAGTTTAGACGAGTGGCTTCGGCTGTTGCGCTTCGTAGGGATGCGTTGGGCCAGTGTGAATTTTAAGCTTCTTGAGCATTTTGCGACCAAGAATGTTGCGAGGCAGCATGCCCTTAACCGCGTGTTCAATAATGAACTCAGGTTTTTTAGCGCGCATCTCTGCCATGGTTACGTGGCTTTCGCCGCCCATCCAGCCAGAATAGAACATATAGCTCTTATCGCTGTTCTTTTTGCCGGATACTTTGATCTTCTCAGCATTGATCACGACGACAAAATCGCCAGTGTCTGCATGCGGAGTATAGATAGCCTTGTGACGGCCGCGTAATACGTTGGCGATTTTGACTGAGATGCGACCGAGTGTTTCTTCGGCAGCGTCAACCACATACCAGCTTTTGGTGTGATCAGATGTTGTAGCTAAAGTTGTTTTCATGATTTTGGAAAAGCGGCAAACTGTAAAACGGGAGAGGTGGCTGTCAATGGGAATTTTAGCTGTTTCAGCTTATTTTGCTTTTTTATTGCAAATGCTTAAGAGTGCGTCATCTTCTCCTGCTTTGCCAGATTCACATCTAAGAAGGAGCTATAATTTTGAGAGACGATTATTTACAGGCCGCACAATTAGTAATTACTGATCCGATGATTCTGATCAATGTTATTTCGCGTCGAGCGAAACAACTTAAAAGTGGCTATAAGCCACTGATTGAGTCTCTTGAGCGTCTTTCCGCTGAGGATCTTGCGCTGCGCGAGGTCATGGAGGGAAAGATCACTTACCAGCTAGACGAAGAAACTTACGGCGAAGGCGCGTAAGCGTTGATCTGTGTGTTTGCTTTTTATTCCTGCTTAAGTGTGTCCTCTAGATTAGAGGTAATTTTTTACCGTGTGTGCTAAAAAAAAGTCAGCGGACGAACGATTTAAGGAAATCCGCAACGGCAAGGCCCATCACAATTATTTTGTGGGCGATTGTTTTGAGGCAGGCATTGAGCTGAAAGGCACCGAGGTGAAGGCGATTCGGGGCGGCGATGCCCAGATCACAGAGGGGTTTTGTCGAATCGAAAAGGGCCAGTGCTGGCTCTACAACTCTCATATTGGAGAGTATAAGTTCGGCAATTTCCAAAACCATCCACCACGCCGAAAGCGTAAGCTGCTGCTGCATCGCCGTGAGATTCACAAATTATTTGGTGCGATGGATGCCGGTGGTAAGTCGCTGGTTCCGCTGCGCATGTATGTGAAGCATGGCTTGATTAAGATCGAGATCGCACTCTGTACTGGTAAGAAACTCTTTGATAAACGCGAAACCCTGAAGAAGAAGATCTCGATGCGTGAGGCCGAGCGCGAGATGCGCCATCATAAATAGAATGGGTTACGGCATGTCTCAAAAATCTGTCTTAGTCCAGGCTCCGGCGAGTACTTCAAATTGTGGTCCTGGTTTCGACACGCTTAGTATTGCGCTGACACTTTATAACTTTGTGCGCATCACACTGCGTGAAGATGCAGTGATTAGCTGTGTCGATGTTGCTGCTGAAGGCACGCAAGCGATGGTGGAGGCAACTGCGCGTGCATTTGCGCATACCGCTGGTGTCGAAGTGAGTGGCTTTGACTATGAAATTTGGGGCGATGTGCCGCAGGCGCGCGGGCTGGGTTCGAGCTCGACGGTGCGTGCCGGAATCGTCGCCGGGCTAAATGCGTTGACCGGAAGTCCGTTGGAGATGGAGGCGATGATTCGCCTTACGGCGCAGTTGGATAATGCGCCGGATAATGCCTGTGCTGCGTTTGCCGGAGGCTTTTGTATCGCCCGCACCGATCCGGAGACTTTTGCCTATCGTGAGCATGTGCGTTTCGATTTGCCAGAGTCGCTGGTGTTCGTGGCAGTTTCGCCGAGCTATGAAGTGCTTACCGAGAACTCTCGTCGAGTGCTGCCTGATAGTATCCCGTTTGATGATGTCGTGCGTAGCGCGAACAGTTTGGCATTTATCGTCGGAGCGCTCGTTTCGGGCGAATTCTCACGTCTTAAAGGTGCAGTGAATGACTATATTCATCAGCCATACCGTGAATTGCTCAATCCATTTGGGCACGAAAGTATTGAGGCGGGCTGTAGTGTCGGGGCCTATACCGGATGGCTCAGTGGGAGTGGCTCGACTGTGATTTGTGTGACGGACGAGGCGAATGTGCGTCGTGTCGGTGCGGCCATGCAGCAGGTCTATCAAGCCAATGGCGTGAGTAGCCGTGTGTATCGTCTTGCCGCAGATAATACCGGGCTCACCGTTTCGTCAGGCAACGGATGATCAGGTGGCATTGTTAAGTCTGAGTCGTCCATTGCGGGGAAGTGAAATACTTCTGAGTCGGCCTAGCTTCGATTAAGTGTGATCTGGTCGGGCTATTGTCGTTGCAGTTCTTCAGTTCTGTATCTGTGAGTGTTGGGCTTCGGCTCAGTGCCATCGGATTGCGCAGAATATGGTTAATTCTAGAGTCATCGAGGGCGGCTCATGACCTCTGCAAGAGAGGTGCATGCGTATTCACATGAAGGGGGGAGGATTTGATGCAGATAGCCATGAGCCGTTTATTGTTAGAACTGTTCTATTAATTTTAAAAGCGGAGTGTGCTTGTAGATCTGCCGTATTTTCCGTGGCCGTTTATTCGACTTTGAAAGAATTGAGGTTCCAAGGTGTCTCGCTGCATTCTAAGGCAATTTCATTGAAGGCTTCAATCTCGGCAGCCGAGAACAATAGGCCGCCGGCTTGACCAACGCGTGCAGCCCAGCGAGCTTCGAGTTGCCCTGGGAGGAGGCAACTTTCGTTGCCATGTCCAAGGATATCTTCGATCACTGCCTTGACATTGCTGGATTGATTGCGGCCTTTGGCAAAAGCACCGCCGTTGATGGCATCCGGGTGGATGACTTGAAAGTAGAACGCAGGCGTGCGCTTTTCGCCTTCTGGTATTTTGCGACTGCGTAGAGTTGGCAGACTGCCGCCGATGAAGCCGCCGACCAGTTCATTGATCAGGCTAAGGCCATACCCTTTGTGTGCACCGAAGGGCATGAGTGCGCTAACTTCATTGGGGTCGGTTGTCATGTTGCCATCTTTATCAACGGCCGCATGCGGAGGGAGTGGTGTGCCCTCTCTTTGAAACTGCTGAACCCGGCCCATTGCGATGACGGAGGTGGCCCAGTCGATCACGATCGGGAATCCGACTGCATCGGTGGTGGGGAAGGCCCAGCTGTGCGGGTTGGTGCCTAGGGTGGGGAACCTGCCGAGAAATGGCACCACCTCTGCGAGTGCTGCGGTGCAGTTGGTGTAAGCAATGTAGCCACGCTTAGCCGCTTCCATTGCATAGCCGCCACCCCAGAGGTAGTGAAAGGCGTTGTCGACGGAGACTTGGGCAATGCCGTATTTGTCGGCGAGGGCGATGCATTCGTCGATGGCCTCGTAGGCAGTCGCCTGGCCGAGCTTCTTGTTGGCATTCCAGACCTGACTCGCGGGGAAGCGCGACTCCAGTTTTTCGATTTTGGCGGCAGGTGTACAGCCGCCTGCAGCACTGCCGAATAGGTGATCGAGGTGGAGCGCCTTGATTGCGTTGTGCGTGCGAATGCCGTGCTCTGAGGCGAGTGTGGAGAAGCGTGCGGCTTGTGCGGCTTCGTCGGCTGTGTATCCGCGATGCTGATACGCCTGTTTGACGAGTGTATTGTGCTGCTCTGCGGGGACGATGTAGAATTGTTCAGACATAAAGAAAGGTGCAGGTAAAAGTGAGGGGGTGAGTTAAATAAGTGCGGAGGGAGGCTCGACGTCGTTGACTTGTGCAAGTGCCTTTTCGCCCTTGAGTAGGTTGACCAGATTCTGAGTGGCCATGCCTGCTTGGCGTTGAACACTCTCAAACGTGCGAGAACCTACGTGTGGTGTGATGATGCAGTTTTTTGCGCCGATAAGTGGGTGGTCAGCTGGGGGTGGTTCTTGGTCGAGTACGTCTGTTCCATATCCGCCGAGTTTGCCGTTTTCGAGCGCGACTGCGATGTCGGCGGCATTGGTGAGTTCACCACGGCCACAGTTAATGAGTGTGGCACCATCTTTCATATTCTTGATGCTGGCGGCGCAAATCATGTCGCGTGTCTGTTCGGTGAGATTCGTATGCAGCGAGACGATGTCGCACGTGCGTAGTAGTTGCGTGACCCCGTTGGCGCGCTCGATGTTTTGCTCTTCAGCAAACTCTTTTGGCCAGTAGAGATCGTAACCGACACACTTCATGCCAAAGGCATTGGCGCGGATCGCGACTTCGCGACCAATACGACCAAGACCAATAATGCCAATGGTCTTACCCATGATTTCGTGACCCGTCATACGCTTCCAACCGCCCGCTGCAGTTGTATTGGCTTGCTCCATTAGGTTTTTATTGAGTGCCAAGATCAGCATGAAGACATGCTCCGAAACCGTCGTGTGATTCACGCCGGGACAAAAGCTAACGGGGATCTTATTCTTGGTCGCATAGGCAACATCGATCTTGTCGACGCCGATGCCATACTTGGCAATGACCTTTAGTTTAGGTAGCGATTTATCGATCACGGCTTGTGTGATCTCGTCGTCGCCACAAAGGAATGCGTCGAAGTCGCCAGCGAGCTCCAGCATGCGTGCTTCGCTCAGTGGGCCACGCTCGCGAACGATTTCGGCGCCTGTGCTTTCGAGAAGTGCATGATGATCGCCGGGGCAATCTTGGTAAGATGTGGTAGTGAGTAGGATTTTCATAATGTGTTAGACTCCAGGGAAGTTAAAGTAGCGTTGCGCATTGCCGAAGCAGATATCAGCAACGAGTTGGTCAAGTAGTTCGGCGTCGTCTGGAATTAAGCCTGCTTCGACATCGTTGCCAATAATCCCACAGAGTAATCGACGGAAATATTCGTGTCGCGGAAAGCTGAGAAAGCTACGTGAGTCAGTCAACATGCCGACGAACTTTGAGAGTAGCCCGACACTAGAGAGCACCTCGATTTGTGTGCGCATGCCATCGAGCGTGTCGGCGTGCCACCAACCTGACCCAAGTTGCATTTTACCTGCGACGCGGCCGTCTTGATAGCTGCCCATGAGTGTGGCCAGCGAATAGAAGTAGGCAGGATTGATGTGGTAGAAGATTGTTTTTGGCAGCGCGTCGTCGATGGCGAGACTATCGAGGAAGCCTGCGAATTTACGGATAACTGGCTCGTCGAGCATGGAGTCGTAGCCAGTGTCGGGGCCGAGGCGCTTGAACATTGCCGTGTTCGTGTTGCGGATCGGCCCGATGTGTAGTTGCATCGTCCAGTCGCGAGCTGCGTTCCAGCGAGCAACGTGCTGCATGATGTAGGTCATCCATTGTTCGCCTTCGGCCGCTGTAAGCGTTCGCTCCGCACGAAGCTGCTTGAAAATGGCTTCGGCCTGATCGTCGCAGCAAGGTGCGAACGGGCAACTTTCGAGTCCGTGATCAGATAAGCGGCAACCGTTTTCATGGAAGAAATCATGGCGCGCTTTCAACGTGCTGAGGAAGTCGGCAGCCGAATTGAGCGTCGTGGTGCCTGCACTGGCGGCGAGTTGATCTGTCCAACTGTTCCAGGCTTGAACGTTCGTGGTAATCATGCCTTTGTCGGGACGGAACGTGGGGAACATCTTGGTGATGTGTCCGCTGGTATTGAAGCCAATGTGGTGCTCCAGATCGTCGATGGGATCGTCCGTGGTGCCGACGACTCGGATGTCGAAATCGTTGCAGATGCTCTGAGTGGTGAAGGAGGCCTCCGCGATCTGCGCATTGGCGAGTTCCCAGATGGCGTCTGCTGTTTTAGGACTGAGGATGAGGTCTGTCTTGAAGTAGCTTTTTAATTCTAGATGCGTCCAATGGTGCAACGGGTTGCGCACCGTTTGCGGCACAGTGCGGGCCCATGCATCGAACTTCTCTTTCGGGCTCGAGTCTTTACCAGTGATCAGCTCTTCCGGCTCGCCGGCGGCGCGCATTGCACGCCACTTGTAGTGGTCGCCGCCGAGCCACATGTCCGAGAGATTGGAGAAGCCCACGTTGCCGGCTAGTGCTGCTGGATCTAGATGGCAGTGATAATCCATGATCGGCTGCTTGGCCGCGATCTCATGAAACAAGCGCTGGGAGGTCTTGTTGTTGAGCAGGAAGTTTTCGTTTAGATAAGACATGGGGAATAAGTTGTTTGGTTTTCGGTTTTTAAGTTCTCGGTTGAGGGAAATCAAACTGATCACTGGAGAACAAATAACTAGATAACTGATTTAGATCGTCATCGAGGCGTAGCCGCCATCGACGATTATTTCGGATCCGTTCATGAAGCTGCTCGCATCGGACGCGAGTAGTAGCGTCGCTCCGATCAGCTCGCTGGCTTCGCCAAAACGATTCGCAGGCGTGTGCCCCATAATCGATGCGATACGCTCGGGGTTGAGCACTTTTTTGTTTTGCTCAGCAGGAAAGAAGCCAGGGACGATGGTGTTAACGCGCACTTTTTGCTCAGCCCACTCGCGGGCGAGGTTTTTAGAAAGATTATGCACCGCGGCTTTGGTCGCAGAGTAAGTGAAGACGCGAGAGAGCGGAATGATGCCGCTCATTGAGCCAATGTTGATGATGCTGCCACCTTCGCCGCGCTCGACCAGATATTTGCCGAAGATCTGCGAGGCAAAGAGCACTGCCTTAAGGTTGGTGTTAAGGATACTGTCGAATTCGTCCTCTTCGATGTCGAAGATTGGCGTGGGCGAGTTCACCCCTGCGCCGTTGACCAGAATATCGACCTTTCCCGACTTCGCGAGGACGTTGCCCAGTAACTCTTGGATCGACGCCTTGGAATTGACGTCGACTTTTTCGAAGTAGGCCCTGCCACCTGCGGACTCGATCTTGGCCAGACGTGCCGCGGCCTTTTCTTCGCTGCGGCCGACCAGCACGGTTTCAGCACCTGCGGCGGCGAGGCCTTCAGCCATGGCTCCACAGAGTTCGCCTGTGCCACCGATGACGACGGCGACTTTGCCTTCGAGAGAAAAGAGGGATGAGAGGTATTCAGCAGGAATCATAGCCTGTAGTTTATCAACTTGCGTTGAGGGTGTGAATGGATTCAATCACTGTAAATTTGCATTATTTCCTTATTCATGCGAGCTATTGAAGCAGACATACCCTTTGACGGGATTCACTTGGTGGATCGGCCGTGGTTTCCGTATCTGTGCACCGAGGTGGAGCACTGGGAGTGGCAGACACAGGGTGACGCGCATTATAACTTCTGGTGCTGCTTGGAAGGAGAGGGGCATTTGAGCACCGAGGAGCAGACGTTTCGCTTGAAGCCGGGCATGTTTTTCATTTTTTCACCAAATCAGCAGATTTCAGCAGCGCATACTTCTGGGGCTCGAGTGACGCGTTTCTCGGCGCACTTTATACCGCTCAGTGGTGCGGCGATGTTGGACGACGTGGATAACTTTCCAGTCATGGGCGGCATGGTCGATTCGCTACCTCTGTTTCAGCGGCAAATCGATGTGATTATGAGGTTGGCAGTACGGCGCGGGGATGATGTCCGACTGCAGCGAGTGATGTACCAGTTAATTGCTCGAGTTTGTGCGGGTGTGCTGGATACGCCTGAGCCTTTCATGGATCCTAAGGTTTCTGAGGCGATTCGAATTATGCGGACGTGTCCAGAATCGTTTAAATCCATTGATGCGTTGGCTCGGCAGTTGGGGTGGTCCCGTTCGCATTTCGACCGTGAGTTTTCAAAACATGTAGGCAAGCCTCCAAATCAATTTTTGGTGAGTTGTAAAATGATCGAGGCCCGGCGTTATTTAGAAAGCAGTGAAATGCGAATCGGTGAAATTGCGGACCGACTGGGTTATCGAGATATTTATTTCTTTAGCCGCCAATTCAAAGATTTCTATGGCATGTCGCCGGTTGCCTATCGGCAACGTTTGGTTCGAGAATTCTAATGTGTTTGGGGCTTTTTCCTACGTGCTTTGAGGTCTGCGCTGAGTTGCTTGACCGTCGCTGGTTGGTTTGTGCTCAAGTTGGTAGTCTCGGCATTGGGCAGGCGGTGGTCGTAGAGTTCGGTCGTGCCATCTTTATGTAGGATCAGGCGGTAGTTCTCTGTGCGGATGGTTTGTGCGTTACCTTTGTAGGCGATGGCGCTGTGCCCTTTGGCCTGCGGGTCTTGGATTTGTGGGAGTAGGGAACTGCCTGAGGTGAGCGCTGGTGTGTCCAAGGCAGCAAGGTCGCAGAGTGTCGGGAAAATGTCGACTGTCTCAACGATTGCAGCTGAATGCTGGCCGGGTTGCGGCATGCCCGGGCTATAAACAATCAGGGGGGAATGCAGGGACTCTTCAAACAGCGTGTGTTTTCCCCAGACGGAATGTTCGCCCAAATGCCAACCATGATCGCCCCAGACTACAATGATGGTGTTGTCGGCCTGGCCTGTGCTTTCCAGTTGCTCAAGTAGCTTGCCCACCTGTGCGTCGGCATAGCTGACGCAGGCCGCGTAGTGACGCCGCACATTATCGGCGAATTCGGGATCTGTGCGTGGATCTCGCTGCCAATTGTTGTATTGCATAAATTCACCGGAGCCGTGCCAGGTGGTTTTATGGCTAGGCTTTTGTGGATGTGGAATCGGCGGAAGTTCGACGTCCTTATAGAGATCGAGATATTTTTTGGGGGCACCGAACGGTAGGTGCGGGCGGATTAGGCCGACTGCTAAGAAGAAGGGTTTGTCAGCTTCGGCCAATTGACTGAGCTGTTCAAGTGCCTCTGTGGTAATCAGTCCGTCTGGGTAGCTGGAGTCGTCGCCATCGAAGGCTTCGAGCAAATTATGCTCGTTTGATTTCTCGCGTATGTTGCCGTTGGCGAGTCCATGCATGATTCCGCGTGGATGTTGCCATGCGCCGGAGGGCATTAGATGGCGATCCCACGCGCCTGGCATCTCGATTTGTGTGGCATCGTCCCAATTCGCTCCACCGCGTCCACCTGGATGGTGGGATACCTTGCCGACCGATACCGTGGTATAGCCATGTTGGCGAAACCACTCGGGCATGCTTGGGGTGATGCTGTTTGGAGATTTCTTCAGATCTTTCGCACGCTGGAATAGTGCGTTGTTGCCGGCCGATCCGTAACGCCCTGTGAGCAGTGTGTAGCGCGAGGCCCCACAAGTCGGTGCGTTGCTATAGTGCTGGTTAAATGCGCGGCCTTGGGCTGCAATTTTATCGATGTTTGGCGAATGAATATAGTCGGCTCCAAAGCACTTGAGCTCAGGACGCAGATCATCGATACAGATGAGTAGGACGTTGGGCTGCTGGGCTGCAACGGAGGTGAGGCTAATTAAGCCTAAGAAGAGGATAGGGAGTGCTTTAAACATTCGATTTGGGGTGTATTTTATTTATAGAGTTCTTTTTCGTAGCGTGCAGCTTTAGCAAACGTTCAGTGTCTTCGAGCCATTGGCCAGCACGTCCCACGTTTGTTAAAGCTGCACGCTACGGGTATTTAGTAGCTGCTGCTCAAAGGCGCGGCCATAGTCGACATAGCTGCTGTAGCATTCTTCCTCGTCGATGGCTTCACCGTCCGTTGCATGAAAGACGGTCGCGACGTGCGGCTCGATGGCGTAGGCGCCAGCGTATCCGTCGGCCTGGAGAGCAGCTAGGATTTCGGGTAGGCGGCATTGGCCTTCACTTGGGAGGGTGTAACGCTCTGGCTCGTCGCTGCCTTCGAGAGGATTGAGGCAGTCTTTGATGTGGACGTGTGCGACATCTGCTTTGACGACTTGGTAGAATTCGAGGGCGTCCTGCCAGGGGTAAGGCGCAGATTTCGAGCGGTCGCGTTGAAAGACGGGATTGCCGGTGTCGAACACGAGTTTCAAACCGGGAACTTCCTCGATGAGGCGCAGTGTATGCTCTGCGGAGAACCCGCCCCAGTTCATACAATTTTCGTGAACGGTTTGCAGGCCCGCGTCGGCGAAGCGGGCAACGATCTCGCGCAAGCGGCGAAAGCGTTCGGCCTCGAACTGATCCTCGGCCCATGGCTTTTGAGCGTAGGACATGACGCGGATCAGCTTAGTGCCGAGGCGCTGCATGCGTGGGATGGCGCGATCAATTTCGCCGAGTGTGATAGCGAAGTCAGACTCGATCGGTTTTGACCAACTGCCAATCAGTGAGCCGAATTCGATTACTTGGATGCCAGCGGAATCGAGTTGGTCGGCGGCGGCGTTGAAGCCATCTTCAGACAGGTCGTGGATGTTCTGGCCGTCGATACTGCGCGCAGATAGGTGCTTCCAGCCCAGTGCTTGAGTGGCCTTGATTTGTGTGGCTAGAGATTGTCCAGCTTCGTCGGTAAATCCTGTTAAAATCATTTATAGGTATGAAGGTATGAAGGTATGAAGGAATGAAGGTATGAAGGTGCTGCCTTTTTAATCTTACTCGTAATCTTAATCTTCCGTAGCTGCTTAGCTGAGTTCGACCTTGGCGCCGTTGTTTTGCGCGGATTTGTAGATGGCTTGAATGAGTTCGACGCTTTTGCGCGCTTCGCTGGATCCGGTGATGGGTTCGCGGCCTTCTTCGATGGCGTTGACGATCTCCTCGAAGTTGCGTTGGTGCTGAGTGAAATCGATGGCAGTTGGGTCGTTCGCGCCGAGGCCAGCGTCGGCTCCCTGCATGAATTGTGCACGGATGGCTTCGTCCTCGTCGGTCTCGTTCATGAAGTCCCAAGTTTCGAATGCTTCGTCGGCGAGGAAGACGGAGCCTTCGGTGCCAGCGAGTTGCACGCGGGCAGGGTGGCCGTTTTTGGACCACGTGCAGGTGCTGCCTTCGATGATGCCGCGCGCGCCATTTTCGAATTCGACGATGGCGACGGCGATGTCTTCGACTTCGATGTCGGTGTGGGCGAGGCAGGCGGTGTTGGCCTGCACAGACTTCACGGGGCCAGCGAGGTAGAGCAGTGCATCAATTGTGTGGATCGATTGATTCATCAGTGCGCCGCCGCCGTCGAGTGCCCAAGTGCCACGCCATCCAGCGGAGTCGTAGTAAGCTTGATCGCGATACCATTTGATGTAGGCGGATGCGGATGTGAGCTTGCCAAAACGTCCTGCATCGGCGGCTTTCTTGAAGGCGTCCATGCCTGGGTGGAAGCGGCGGTTAAGCACGGCAGCGATGGTGACGCCTTTGACCTTGGCGGCTGCGACCATTTGGTCGATGCGCTCGGTGGTGACTTCGAGTGGCTTCTCGATAACGACGTGCTTGCCTGCTTCGATCGCAGCCATGGCTGGGTCGAAGTGCGCACCCGAGGGTGTGCCGATGGTGACGATGTCGATCTCTGGATCGGCTAGCATGGCTGCCACGTCGTCGTAGGCCTTTGTGCCGTATTGCTTGGCAAATGCCTGCGTGCGTTCCAGCACGCGATCCGCCGCGCCGATGAGTTCGCCGCCCGTCATGGCTGCAATTGCTT